>NZ_JBSFJF010000103.1:0-20413 GCF_053597915.1 Streptomyces sp. NPDC001219
CTGCAGGGGGGACCCTGTGGGAGAGTAGGACGCCGCCGAACAATCTTTGTGGGGAAGCCCCGCACCTTATGGTGCGGGGCTTTTTCGCGTTTCCGCGCGGATGCAATTCTGGGTGGTTGGAGACTCTCGGTCGAGATGAGCGGGGGTGGGGTGGTGGTTTGTTGGCCTCCTGGCTTGAGCCAGGACGGTGGGGCGCACGGAGCGAGCCTCGCTGACGTCCCTATGTCGGCGGTCTAACCTTCTTCCTCCCTTACTGGAGACATTCCCAGCGTTGGTACAAGGGCTGAAGGGGCGTTGCTTGTCCGTCGTCCAGGGCTTCCCTGGCCCCAACCAACCGTGTGCGTGGCAGCCACTCGTAGAGCCGTGTGCCCGCCCCCAGCCGACAGCGGCGTTCGTAGGTTCCGTCTGGCCGCGAGGAGAGGACGGGCGGGGGCAGGCCTTACAGGCGACCGGTGGACTTCAATGTGAGGTAGGCGTCGGCCAGGTCGGGGGCCAGGTGGGTCGGGGTGGAGTCGATGACGGTGATGCCGTGGTGGCGCAGGCGGTCTGCGGTGCGGCGGCGGGCGGCGCGGGTCTGTTCCGCGGCGGCGGCTGCGTAGACGGCCTGGGGCGTGTGGCGGCCGGCGGCCATTTCCTCGATACGGGGGTCGGCTACAGCTGCGACGATCAGTTCGTTGCGTCGGGTGAGGCCGGGAAGGACGGGCAGGAGGGCTTCCTCCACGGGAGCCGCGTCCAGGCCGGTGAAGAGGACGATCAGGGAACGGCGCGGGGTGCGGCGGTGGATGGTAGCGGCCAGGCCCCGGGCATCCGCCTCGACCAGTTCGGATTCTAGGGGGGCCAGCGCGTCGGTCAGGGCCGGGAGGAGATCGCGGGCCGTGCGGCCTTGGACCGATGCACGTACGCGTCGGTCGTAGGCGAGGAGATCCACGCGGTCGCCGGCGCGGGCGGCGAGGGCGCCGAGCAGCAGGGCGGCATCCATGGAGGCGTCGAGGCGGGGGATGTCGCCGACGCGGCTCGCCGAGGTGCGGCCGGTCTCCAGGACGAGCAGGATGCGGCGGTCGCGTTCGGGGCGCCAGGTGCGGACGGCGAGGTTCTCGCGACGGGCGGTGGCCCGCCAGTCGATGGAGCGGGTGTCGTCGCCGTGGGTGTAGTCGCGGAGGCTGTCGAACTCGGTGCCCTCACCGCGGGTCAGGATGCTGGTGCGGCCGTCGAGTTCGCGCAGTCGGGCGAGCTTGGCGGGAAGGTGTTTGCGGCTGGTGAAGGGCGGTAGGACACGCAGCGTCCAGGGGAGGTGATGGCTTCCCTGCCGGGCTGCCAGGCCGAGTGGGCCATAGGAGTGGACGGTGACGCGGACCGCGTGGTGGTCACCGCGGCGGGTGGGGTGGAGCGTGGTGGTGAGGCGACGGCGTTCGGCGGCGGGGACGCGCAGGGTGTGGCGGGACGCGGGGATGTCCGCACCGGGGACGAAGGAGCTCGGGGGCCAGGCGTCACGGATCTGGGCGCGCAGGGGGCGACGGCTCGGGTTGGTGACGGTGAGGTGGGTGTGGGCTTCGTCTGTTAGTCGAACTGTTGTGTCACCGGTTCGGGTGAAATGGAGCTTTCGCACTGGCGCGGCGAGCGCGAGATCGCACAAGATTGCTATCAGCAGGACGAGTTGGACGGCGAGGATGCCGAGCCAGCTGGGCAGCACGAAGCCGACGAAGAGGGCTCCGCATGCGGAGATGAGGGCGGTGCGTCCGGTGAGAGTCACGGTGTCTTCTCAGCGGGGGACGGGGAGATGAGCGAGAACGGCGTTGATCACGGAGTCCGCGGTGACTCCCTCCATCTCCGCTTCCGGGCGGAGCTGGACCCGGTGTCGGAGCGTGGGAAGAGCAAGCGCCTTGACGTCGTCGGGGGTGACATAGTCGCGGCCGGTGAGCCAGGCCCAGGCACGTGACGTGGAGAGCAGGGCGGTGGCGCCTCGGGGGGAGGCGCCGAACGCGAGCGAGGGGGATTCGCGGGTGGCACGGCAGATATCGACGATATAGCCGGTGACTTCAGGGGAGACGGCGGTCTTGGCGACCGCGGCTCGCGCAGCGTCGAGGTCAGCGGTGGAGGCGACGGGTCGCAGCCCCGCGGCGTTGAGGTCACGAGGGCTGAAGCCGGCCGCGTGGCGGGTGAGGATGTCGATCTCGTCGTGGCGGGCGGGGAGCGGCACGGTCAGCTTGAGCAGGAAGCGGTCGAGCTGAGCCTCGGGGAGGGGGTAAGTGCCCTCGTATTCCACGGGGTTCTGAGTGGCGGCCACCAGGAACGGCTCGGGGAGGGGACGGGCCATGCCGTCGACCGTCACCTGGCGCTCTTCCATCGCTTCGAGCAGGGACGCCTGGGTTTTGGGAGGCGTGCGGTTGATCTCGTCGGCGAGCAGCAGGTTGGTGAAGACGGGGCCCGGCTGGAAGGAGAACTCGGAGCTGCGGGCGTCATAGACCAGTGAGCCGGTGACATCACTCGGCATCAGGTCGGGGGTGAACTGGACGCGCTTGGTGTCGAGTTCGAGTGCGGCCGACAGGGCGCGGACGAGCAGGGTCTTGGCGACGCCGGGGGAGCCCTCGAGAAGCACATGACCGCGGCAGAGGAGTGCGACCACCAAGCCGGTGACGGCGGGGTCCTGGCCTACGACGGCCTTGGCTATCTCGGTGCGCAGATCCTCCAGGGAGGCTCGGGCGCTGTCAGCGGTCGGGGTGCTCACGGGGGGCGTGCCTCTCTTGGGAAACGATCGAGGATTCGAGTGCATCGAGTTGATCGGCCAGGTGGACCAAGGCCTTGTCGTCCGCGGGTGCCGGACCGAAGAGCAGGAGATGAAGGTCTGTTCCGGCACCGGGCGCGGCGGTCAAGTGGGCGTGAAGCGCCGGGAGAAGGATGTCGGCGGTGTGGGCGTGTGTCGGGGACACGCCGATGAGGGGAGCGAGGCGGGTGCGGGTCGCCGAGCGCAGCACGGATGAGGCCCGGTCGCGGGCGTTGGCCTGCTCATAAAGGCGGGCGTGGCCCTCGGTGGTCTCGGCGGCCGGGACGGTGACCGGAAGCCTTTCCGGCACCAGCGGGCCGAGGCGACGGGCGCGCCACACGGCTGCGAGAGCAGCGGCGAAGGTGAGTTGGAGCAGGGCCCAGTACCAGCCGGACGGGATGAGATCGAAGAAGCCGCGCTGGTTGTCCTGGGTCGCGGACGGGTCGCTCATGGAGGGGAGGTACCAGACCAGATGTTTGTGCGTACCGAGGAGTTGAAGGGCCAGCGAGGCGTTGCCGTGCTCGGCGAGGCGATGGTTGTAGAGAGGATCGGGGGAGCCGAGGAGCACCGTGTCGCGACCGGTGCGGGGGGCCGGCAGGCGCAGCAGGGTGGGCTGGTCGCCGCTGAGGTAGCAGCGATCGGCGCCGTCGATGGAAGTGGTGTAACTGAGGCCGCCCAGCAGGGCGTTACCCGCAGCCCGAGCCTCCGGCAGGGAACAGGCGGGCCGACGGGCCGAGACGGTGGCGGGGGAATCCGTCCGGACGCCGGGCGCGAAGGTTTTGAGGGAAGAGGAGTCCGGGGCGAGCAGGACGGTGCGGCCGGGGGTGTGGGCGGTCGCGGTGTGCAGGCCCGTCAGCTGGTCTTCCGTCAGCATGTCGGGGTCGGCGATGAGGAGTGTGGTGTGGGGGCCCGCCGCGGCGGCGGCTTCCTCGGAGGTGGTCACGACCCGGGTGGAGACACCATGAGAGGCGAGGAGTTGGGCGAGGGCCCGGCTTCCGGTGCGGTCGGCGGATCTGGGGTCGAGACGCCCGTGCCGTTCGCCGGACTGGAGGGCCGCGATCACCACACCGCTGATGACGAGTGCGAGGAGTGCGAGCAGCGGTCCGCGGGACCGGGTCCACACGTTGCGGAAGGTGGGAGAGAGCGCGGTGGCGTCCGGGGCTGCCGTGGTCATCCGCGGCTCCTGGTCGGGGGCGTGGCCAGGTCGGGCTTGGCGTGTTGCAGGTCGGTGTCGAGGCCGGCCAGGAGCGCGTACGCCGCTTCCGTGCCGGGGCGGCCGCCGTATGTGACGTCGTCGAAAGCGCGTGCCGCATTGCGCAGCCGGTCGGCGTACGCGGGGAGTGCCCCGCCCGCTTCGGTGGCGGCCTCGTCCGCGGTGCGGCCCGGGCCGGGAGTGAGCAGGGTGCGTTCTTCGAGTGCGAGGACGAGGGCGCGCATGCGGTCCTGGATCGCCTGGCTCCAGCGGCCCTCGGTGGCGTGCCGGTCGGCGGTCGCACGGTGTTCGGCGGCGGTGCGGGGGGTGTCGGAGAAGAGCGCGCCGCTGGTCGTCGGAGTGCGGCGCACCGCCCCGAGCCGCAGCCGGAGGGCGATCGCGAGCAGCAGCACGCATACGGCGATGGCGAGCAGTCCGATCCAGCCGCCCGGGGTGGTGTGGGCGGCGGCGGTGAAGAGTGCGTCGACGCGTTCCCAGAGCCAGTCGAGGGCGCGCTGGATCGGGTTGGGGTCGTGCTGGTGGTACCGGGGGTCGGACAGCTCTCGCTCGGCCGCCTCGCGGGCGGGGACGCGTGGAGTCCGCACCGGTATGTCGTCGTCGGGGCGCGCCATGAGTCGTCCGAGCGTGGCCCCGTTCCCCCCTGTGGTCACCGCATCAGCTTCCCGGCGTGGTGTGGTCCGGCCGCTGTCCGGCGTCGTCGGCCGGGGTGGCCTTGGCCGGGGCATCCGCGGTGTCCGTGGCATCCGTGGGCGCGGTGTCCGTCCCGGTGGCCTCCGCGCGGGTGTCGGCCGTCTCGTGGCCGCTCGCCTCGGGACCGGCTGCCTCGGAGTCCGCTGTCTTGGCGTCTGCCGTGGCGATGTCCGTGGCGGAGCCGACCGTCGGCGTGCCGTCTGCCGGTGTGCCGGCGGCGGTCGGGGCGGCCGCTGTCGGTACGTAGCCCGCGGCCGGGGCCGAGGCTGCGGGAGCGGGGGTCGCCGGGTGCGCGGTGGGGGCGTCGGCGCCGTAGCCGGGGAGGCCTGCGGCGCGGGCGAGTTCGAGGTCGAGCGCCTCGCGGCGGATGCGCTGGTCCATGTACAGGAGCGCGGTGACGCCGGCGCTGATCGGGAAGGTGATGGTGGAGCTGATGACGGCGCCGACGCCGAGCACGATCAGGAACGACCAGCCGGTGTTGTTGCCGGTGCCGCTCGCCCAGTCCACGAGGTTCTCGCCGCCGAGGAGGAAGGCGACGAGGGTGGCCGGGATCTGGATGATGAACTCGACGATGCCGATCAGGAGGTAGGTGAGGAGCTGTGCGCCCAGCACCCGCCACCAGGCACCCCGTACGAGCTTCGCGGACCGGCGCATCGCGGCGATGACGCCCTGCTTCTCCAGCATCAGCGCGGGCGAGGCGAGGCTGAAGCGGACCCACAGCCAGAGGGTCACGAGGCCGGCCGCCAGTCCGCCGAACACGGTGAGCAGCAGGCCTGCCTTCAGCGAGCCCGTGGCGACAAGGAGGAGACCGGGCGCCACACCGACCGCGAGGGTGGTCGTGATGAGCAGGGGGAGCAGTACGAGCAGGCCGAGCAGGCGCGGGAGCTGGGGACGCGCGTCACGCCAGGCTTCTTTGACGGACACCGAGCGGCCCAGGACGGCCCGGCTCACGACCATGGTGAGCAGGCCGGTGGCGACGAGGGTGGCGAGCAGCCCGATCGCCGAGGTGATGCTGGTGGCGGCGAGCGAATTGGCCAGGTCGCGCATGGTTTCGCGGAGGGGCGGGACGTTTCCGCCCACGGGCGAGGGCGTGCGGCCGGCGCCCTGGAACCACCAGCCGGTGACCACGGTGACGGCGGTCTGCGCGACCACCGCGACGATCAGCGAGATGCCGAGGACGGTGCGCCAGTGAGCGCGCATGGTGGTGACCGCGCCGTCGAGTATCTCGCCGACGGCGAGCGGGCGCAGCGGGATGACGCCGGGCTTGGCGGCCTGTGGCACCGGGGCCCAGGCGCCGCCCCAAGGGGGCTGCTGGCCGGGGCCCGGAGTGCCGCCCCAGCCGGGCCCGCCGTAGCCGGGCGACGTGGCACGGGTGCGGTCGCCGCCCGTGCTCTGGCCGGGCCGTCCGTGCGGGCCTGCCTGACCGGGGATTCCGGCGGGTGCCGACCACTGGCCGGCGGGCGGCTGTTCCTTGGACCAGTTCGGCGGGGAGGACTGCCCGGCGGCGTCGGCCGGGTCTGTCTGGGTGGGCTGTTCCTGTGTGCCGCGGGCCGGCTCGTCGGAGGGAGTGGATCCGGGCGAAGCCCAGCCCGGAGAGTTGTTCATCGTCGCTCCTTCTTGCTGCCCGTCCGCCGGGGCGGCCGGGTTCCGGGGTCCGCGGTGGCAGTCATCGTGTCATGGCGACCGGCGCTGTGTACCGGTGCACGGAGGACGAGGGGACCTTCTGTTCGAGGGGCGGTGGGCGGCAGACTGAACGAATGGGCGATCACCACGAGGTATCCGAGGCGGGCGCCGGAGCGCTCGCGATCCCGTCGTTGCGCTGGGAGGAACCACCCGAGGGGCCTGTGTTGGTCCTTCTTGACCAGACGCGGCTGCCGGCGGAGGAGGTCGAGCTGGTCTGCACGGACGTTCCGGCGCTGGTGCAGGCGATCCGGACGCTGGCCGTACGCGGGGCGCCGCTGCTGGGCATCGCGGGTGCGTACGGCGTCGCGCTGGCCGCGGCACGCGGCTTCGACGTGGAGGAGGCGGCGGAGGCGCTGGCGCAGGCCCGGCCGACCGCGGTCAATCTGGGGTACGGCGTGCGGCGGGCGGCCGCCGCGTACCGCGCGGCGCTGGGGGAGGGCGGTGCTCAGGCCGCAGCGGCCGCGGCGCTGGCCGAGGCGCGGGCCGTGCACGACGAGGACGTCGCGGCCAGCGCACGGATGGCGGAGCACGGGCTGGCGCTGCTGGGCGAGCTGCTGCCGGGCGGTGGTCACCGGATTCTCACGCACTGCAACACCGGTGCCCTGGTGTCCGGGGGCGAGGGCACCGCCCTGGCGGTGGCGCTGGCCGCGCACCGGGCCGGTGAGCTGCGCCGGCTGTGGGTGGACGAGACGCGGCCGCTGTTGCAGGGCGCACGGCTGACCGCCTACGAGGCGGCGCGGACGGGTATGGCGTACACGGTGCTCTCGGACGGGGCGGCGGGCTCGCTGTTCGCCGGGGGCGAGGTGGACGCGGTGCTGATCGGCGCGGACCGGATCGCGGCGGACGGATCGGTGGCCAACAAGGTCGGCAGCTATCCGCTGGCGGTGCTGGCGCGATACCACCACGTTCCGTTCGTGGTGGTGGCACCGACCAGCACGGTGGATCTGGAGACCGAGGAGGGGGCGGATATCGAGGTGGAGCAGCGTCCGGGTCAGGAAGTGACGGAGTTCTCGTTGCCGAGTGCGCAGGGGCCCGGGACGGAGGCCGGCATCGCCATACCGGTGGCGCCGCTGGGCGCACAGGCCTACAACCCGGCCTTCGACGTCACTCCGGCGGAGCTGGTGACGGCGATCGTCACGGAGGCCGGAGTGGTGTCTCCGGTGACCCGGGAAAGGCTGGCAGAGGTGTGTTCCACGTCACGATGGAGTAAGTCACGATCAGGTAATGGGATGATGGCCGAATGAAGGGACGCGTCCTGGTCGTCGACGACGACACCGCACTGGCGGAGATGCTCGGCATCGTGCTGCGCGGCGAGGGTTTTGAACCGTCGTTTGTGTCGGACGGTGACAAGGCCCTTGCGGCCTTCCGCGAGACCAAGCCCGATCTTGTGCTGCTCGACCTGATGCTTCCCGGGCGGGACGGTATCGAGGTCTGCCGGCTGATCCGGGCCGAGTCCGGGGTGCCGATCGTCATGCTGACCGCCAAGAGCGACACGGTGGATGTGGTGGTCGGGCTCGAGTCGGGCGCGGACGACTACATCGTCAAGCCGTTCAAGCCCAAGGAGCTGGTGGCCCGGATTCGGGCGCGGCTGCGGCGTTCGGAGGAGCCCACGCCCGAGCAGCTGGCGATCGGTGACCTGGTCATCGACGTGGCCGGCCACTCGGTGAAGCGGGACGGGCAGTCGATCGCGCTGACCCCGCTGGAGTTCGACCTGCTGGTGGCGCTGGCGCGCAAGCCGTGGCAGGTGTTCACGCGTGAGGTGCTGCTCGAGCAGGTCTGGGGCTATCGGCACGCCGCCGACACCCGGCTGGTCAACGTCCATGTGCAGCGGCTGCGCTCCAAGGTCGAGAGGGACCCGGAGCGGCCGGAGATCGTGGTGACCGTGCGCGGGGTCGGCTACAAGGCCGGGCCCAGCTGAGATGACCCGGGACGGTTCGGCCCCGGAGGGAAAGCGGGGGCGCACCGTCGGCCCGGCGGGTGATATGTCCTTTTCAGGCCGGTTGTCGGCCTGGTTGTTGCGCGGTGGGCAGTTGCTGCCCGACGGCGCGGTGAGCGGGCCGGTTCACCCGCTGCTGCGGCTCTTCAGCCGCTGGGTGCGGCGGCCGCTGCTGCCCGCCCTGCGGCTGTGGCGCCGCAACATCCAGCTGCGGGTGGTGGCGACCACCCTGCTGATGTCGCTCGCCGTGGTGCTGCTGCTCGGTGTCGTGGTCGTCGGACAGGTCCGTAACGGCCTGCTCACGGCCAAGGCCCAGGCCGCGCAGAGCCAGGCCGTCGGAGGCTTCAGCGTCGCCCAGAAGATGGCGGACGGTGCCGACGACACCCGGCCCGACGAAGGTGCCCGCACCGGAAACCGCGGCACCCAGGACTCCGCGACCTGGCTGACCGGTCTGGTCGAGCAGCTCGCCAGTGGCGGCCAGGGCGTCTTCTCCGTCGTGGCGCTCAGCTCCGACTCCGACGAACCGTTCGGCGACTCCAGCCCCGGCACCCGGGGGCCGCGCGCCTCCGGCGATGTCGATCCCGAGCGGAGCGTGCCCGCCGATCTGCGGCGGAAGCTGGACACCAAATCCGGGACGTTCCGCGGCTACACCCAGATCAAGCGCATCGGGTCGGACGACGGCGTGCCGGCGCTGATCATCGGCAAGCGGCTCAACGATGTGAACAGCAACCAGTACCAGCTCTACTACCTCTTCCCGTTCAGCCAGGAAGAGGAGTCGCTCAAGCTGGTGACGGGGACCCTCGCGACCGCCGGGGTCTTCGTCGTGATCCTGCTCGGCGCGATCGCCTGGCTGGTGGTGCGGCAGGTGGTCACCCCCGTACGGATGGCCGCCGGGATCTCCGAGCGGCTGGCCGCCGGGCTGCTCCAGGAGCGGATGAAGGTCACCGGCGAGGACGACATCGCCCGGCTCGGTGAGTCCTTCAACAAGATGGCGCAGAACCTCCAGCTCAAGATCCAGCAGCTGGAGGAGCTGTCCCGGATGCAGCGCCGCTTCGTCTCCGATGTCTCGCACGAGCTGCGGACGCCGCTGACGACCGTACGGATGGCGGCCGATGTCATCCATGACGCGCGCGACGAGTTCGACCCGGCCACGGCGCGCTCCGCCGAGCTGCTGCGCGGCCAGCTCGACCGCTTCGAGTCGCTGCTCGCGGAGCTGCTGGAGATCAGCCGGTTCGATGCCGGTGCGGCCGCGCTGGAGGCCGAGCCGGTCGACCTGCGCGATGTGGTGCACCGCGTCATCGAGGGGGCCGAGCCGCTCGCCGAGCGCAAGGGCACCCGCATCCTGGTGCGCGGCGCCGAGCAGCCCGTCATCGCCGAGGCCGACCCCCGCCGGGTGGAGCGGGTGCTGCGCAACCTCGTCGTCAACGCCGTCGAGCACGGCGAGGGCCGCGACGTGGTCGTGCGGCTGGCCTCCGCGGGCGGCAGTGACGGCAGCGGCGGCGCGGTGGCCGTCGCGGTGCGTGACTACGGCGTCGGCCTCAAGCCCGGCGAGGCCGCCCGGGTCTTCAACCGTTTCTGGCGCGCGGACCCGGCGCGGGCCCGTACGACCGGCGGCACCGGACTCGGCCTGTCCATCGCCGTCGAGGACGCCCGGCTGCACGGCGGCTGGCTGCAGGCCTGGGGCGAGCCGGGCGGCGGTTCGCAGTTCCGGCTGACGCTGCCGCGCACGGCCGGCGAGACGCTGCGCGGGTCCCCGATACCCCTGGAGCCGGACGACTCACGGCGCCACCGCGGACTGGACGAGACGGGGCAGCCGCGCGCCGGATCGGGCCGCAAGGTGTCCACGATCCCGGTGCAGACCCGGGCCGCGCAGGCCGGGGACGCGGCGTCCCCCGTACCGGAGCCGAAGACCGCCCGCCCGGAGGCCGATCCGACGGCGCTGCCCGGCAGCGGTGCCCGTGTGGTGCCGCAGAGCACAGGCGTACGGAGCGAGGCGGCGGCGCGTCGCGACGGCGCGCACACCGACGAGCCGGTCCGCGGGAGCGGGGCCGAGCGGGAAGCCGGACAGGGCGTGGAGCGGGAAGGCGGGCTGCGTGAACACTGAGCGCGGAGGCGAGCGCGGGGAGGGCACCGGACGCCGTCCACGCGCCCGCAGGGGAGCCGGGCCGGCGCGGAAGTCTCTGCTGCTCGGCTGCGCGACGGTGCTGCTGGCGGGCTGTGCGTCGATGCCGGACAGCGGCGACGTCACCTCCGTCGACCAGTCGCCGCGCTCCGAAGGCGAGTCGCAGGTGCGGGTCTACGGCGTGCCCCCGCAGAACGGCGCGCAGCCCACCAACATCGTCCGCAGCTTCCTCGACGCGACGACCAGCGACGAGGCGGACTTCCGTACGGCCACCCAGTACCTGGCCAAGTCGGCGAAGCGGACCTGGCGGCCGTTCCGGGCCACGAATGTGCTCCAGGAGCGTCCGAAGGCCGAGCCGAAGGCGCAGCCCAACCGCGAGGACGCCAACGGCTACACCGTCACGCTCTCCGGCAGCCAGGTGGCGACGGTGGACGACGGTCACGCCTACACCCCGGAGGAGAAGCCGTACCGCCGCACGATCCACCTCATCAAGGAGGGCGGACAGTGGCGCATCGACCGGCTCCCCGACGGGCTGGTGCTCGGACTGTCCGACTTCCAGCGCATCTACCGGTCCGTCAACAAGTACTACTTCGCGTCCTATGACTCGGAGTCACAGGAGCCCAAGGCGAACCGGAACGCGCTCGTCGCGGACCCGGTCTACCTGCGCCAGCGGATAAAGCCGATCACGGCCGGTGTGGAGGCGCTGCTGTCCGGGCCCACCGACTGGCTGCATCAGGTGACGACCTCGGCGTTCCCGTCCGGCACCCGGCTCGCCGCGAGTGATCTGGCGCTGGACGACTCCAACGCGCTGCGGGTCAGGCTCAGCAAGCAGGCGGTGAACACCGACACCGCCCAGTGCAAGCGGATGGCGGCTCAGCTCTTCTTCACCGTCCAGGACATGACGCGGGCTTCGAAGGTCAGCGAGGTGGAACTCCAGGACAACAGCGGCAACTCACTCTGCGCGCTGTCCCAGGAGCAGGCCGAGCACGACTTCGCCCCGTCCCCGGGCACCGGGCCCGCGCCCAAGGAGTACTTCATCGACGCCGACCAGAAGGTCGTGGCCATGTCGGACTCCGCGACCGAACCGACGCCGGTGCGCGGACCGTTCGGAACCGGCCACACCCCGCTGCGTTCGGTCGCCATCTCGCGCGGTGAGGACACCGCGGCCGGGGTGTCGATCGATGGCCGGTCGCTGTATGTGGCCGGTCTGGAGGACGACATCAAACGCGGCGACCCGCTGCTGACCAGCACCGGACCGGCCAAGGGGGCCGACAGCGGGCTGACCGCGCCGAGCTGGGACGGCCTGGGCGACCTGTGGATCGCGGACGGCGCCGCGCACGGTTCGCGGCTGCTGCGGATGCGCGAGGGCAAGGGCGATCCCGAAGAGGTGACGGTGCCCGGCCTCGGCGGACGGCGGATCAAGGCCATCAAGGTGGCCGCCGACGGGATACGGATCGCGATCCTGGTGGAGGACAAGGGGCGTACGACGCTCCAGCTCGGCCGGGTCGAGCGGGGCGGAAGCCCGTCGCACCCGAAGCTGTCGGTGCAGGAACTCCGGCCGATCGCACCGCAGTTGGAGGACGTGGTGGCCGCGTCCTGGGCGGGCGGCAGCCGTCTTGTGGTGGTCGGGCGGGAGTCCGGCGGGGTGCAGCAGATGCAGTTCATGGAGACCGACGGTTCGGCGTCCAACGCGCAGACCCTGCCCGGCGTCAACGGCGTCAAGGCGGTGGCCGCGTCGGAGGACGAGACCAGGCCGCTGATCGCGGACGCCACGGAGGGCATCGTGCGGCTGCCGCCGGACGCGAACTGGAAGACCGTGGTGAAGGACGGGACGGCGCCGGTCTATCCCGGGTGACGCGGGCACCGGCGCGATGCCGGCCGTGATGCCGGCGGGGTGAGACGCGCCGTCCGGGGCCACGGGCACGAGGGGGTCCGCCTGCGGCGATGCCCAGTGCCGCGGTCCCTGCGGCTGCCCCCTGGCGGGCCCGGCCCTGGTTATCCACAGGGGTGGTGGCCGGGCGGGAACGGCGGGACAGTGGAGTCATGCAGGGGGTGTGGCGCGAACTGGCCGGACTTGTGCTGCCGGTCGACTGTGCGGGGTGTGGCCGGCCGCGTACGGAGCTGTGTGCGGAATGCCGTCGGGTGCTCGCGCGGGACGGGCGCGGGGCACGGCGGGTGAGGCCGTGGCCGGAGCCCGTGGGACTGCCCCGGGTGTGGGCGGGTGCGCCCTATGCCGACGAGGTGCGGGCGGTGCTGCTGGCCCACAAGGAGCGCGGTGCCCTGCGGCTGGCCGGGCCGCTGGGGGCGGTGCTGGCCGGGGCCGTGCGGGGGCCGCGGGTCGGCCGCGGGCCGCTGCTGCTGGTGCCCGTGCCGTCGACACGGAGATCGGTGGCGGAGCGCGGGCACGATCCGGTGCGCCGGATCGCGCTGGCGGCGGCCGGGGAGCTCCGGAGGGCCGGGACGGTTGTCCGGGTGCTCGCTGTGCTGCGGCAGCGTCGTCCGGTGGCCGACCAGGCGGGGCTGAGCGCCCGGCAGCGGCTGGCGAACGTCGCCGGTGCGCTGGAGGTGCGGGCCGGGGCGGGGAGGCTGCTGACGGGGCAGCCAGCCGTGCTGGTGGACGACCTGGTGACGACGGGGGCCACGCTCGCGGAGGCGGCACGGGCGGTCACGGCGGCCGGCGGCCGGGTGGCCGGAGCCGCGGTGGTGGCGGCGCCGGGCCGCGCTTTCGCGGCCGAGGGCCCGTACGGCGGGGCAATACCACGGGATGCGTAGGCGAGGAAGAAAAGCCACCCAAATGGAGCCGACGCCTCCGAGGGGGTGCCGACATCCGTCCGGGAGAGCTATGTTCGGTTGTGAGGACTTGGCGGGTGTATTGCCTCGAATGTCGTGATGAGTGCGTTCAGGGGCGTTTTCGGCGACCCTGAAATCAGGGGGAGTGGACAGCTGGTCGTCGGGGGAGGAGGAGGTGAAAGTCGCCAAGTCCGAGGCTCCGGCACCCACCGGAGCCTGGTGCAAGAAGGAATTGCTCCGCTTGTCGAGCGGAGCGATCCGGGAACGGAGTTCTGCGTGGACATCGTCGTCAAGGGCCGCAAGACAGATGTGCCCGAGCGGTTCCGCAAGCACGTGGCCGAGAAGCTGAAGCTGGACAAGGTCCAGAAGCTCGACGCCAAGGTGATCAGCCTGGACGTCGAGGTGTCCAAGGAGCCCAACCCGCGGCAGGCCGACCGTTCCGACCGAGTGGAGATCACCCTCCGCTCCCGTGGCCCGGTGGTCCGGGCCGAGGCGGCCGCAGCCGACCCGTACGCCGCGCTGGATCTGGCAACCGCCAAGCTCGAGGCGCGCCTGCGGAAGCAGCACGACAAGCGCTACTCGCGTCGCGGCAACGGCCGCATCCCGGCGAGTGAGGTCGCTGTCACCGTGCCCGACGCCGCAAGCCTGAACACCAACGGCGAACTCGCCGCCGAGGCCGATCAGAAGGTACCGACCACCAGGATGGGGTCGATCGACGTCCAGGGTGAGGGACCGCTGATCGTCCGCGAGAAGACCCACTCCGCCGCGCCGATGCTGCTCGACCAGGCGCTCAACGAGATGGAGTTGGTCGGACACGACTTCTACCTCTTCGTCGACGCCGACACCAAGCTTCCGAGTGTCGTCTACCGGCGGCACGCATACGACTACGGAGTCATCCACTTGAACCCCGACTTGTTCGGGGAGGAGGAGCCCGGCGGCGCAGGCGGCGCGCTGGGCGGCTGAACCCCACTCGCTCGGTGCCCCCGGCGCACGTCGGGGGCACCATCGTGCCCGGAGAAAGCAGGAGTTGAAGCCGTATAGTGTTTGTGCCGACCAGGGAGTATGGGGACACGAAACGGCGACGAGCCGGGGAGACGGTCGTATGACACTGATCGGGCCGGCCGCAGGGGGCTGTCGTCAACCAGCCTTATTTCCAAGCTCCGGCCATACGGCCGAGTAGTTGACGGGGAGGATCAATGGGGGGCACTTTCGGGCCCGTGCATGACGACGCGGATGAGGACCACCGCGGTTCCGGCGGCGAGGACGGGGCCGGCCGGGACGTGAGCGTGCCGCGCAAGGAGCCGATCCGGGTCCTGGTCGTGGACGATCACGCGCTCTTCCGGCGGGGCCTGGAGATCGTGCTGGCCCAGGAAGAGGACATCCAGGTCGTCGGTGAGGCGGGAGACGGCGCGGAGGCGGTCGACAAGGCCGCGGATCTGCTGCCCGACATCGTGCTGATGGACGTCCGGATGCCCCGGCGTGGCGGCATCGAGGCGTGTACCTCCATCAAGGAGGTGGCCCCGAGCGCGAAGATCATCATGCTCACGATCAGCGACGAAGAGGCCGATCTCTACGACGCAATCAAGGCCGGCGCCACCGGTTACCTCCTCAAGGAGATCTCCACCGACGAGGTGGCGACCGCGATCCGCGCCGTGGCGGACGGCCAGTCGCAGATCAGCCCGTCGATGGCGTCCAAGCTCCTGACGGAGTTCAAGTCGATGATCCAGCGCACGGACGAGCGCAGGCTGGTGCCCGCGCCCCGGCTCACCGACCGTGAGCTGGAGGTCCTCAAGCTGGTCGCCACGGGCATGAACAACCGCGACATCGCCAAGGAACTCTTCATCTCCGAGAACACGGTGAAGAACCACGTCCGCAACATCCTGGAGAAGCTGCAGCTGCACTCCCGGATGGAGGCGGTGGTGTACGCGATGCGGGAGAAGATCCTCGAGATCCGCTGAGCGGACCGGCCGGGGGGCGATATGCGCCCCCGGACTGCCGACCTGCGGCTTTCAGTCACTCGTGTGGGTGAGTTCCGAGCGCAGGGCGTCGGCCAGTTTCCGGTCGTCGCAGCGGTCGACGCGTACGGAGTCGCAGCCGACCCAGTCCGCGGCCTCCCGGAGTGCCCGGGCCATCGGGACGACCGCCTTGGGGCCCTGCATCGAGACCTGGCGGGCGACCAGGGTGGTGCCCTCACGGGCCGGGTCCACCCGGCCCAGCAGCCGCCCGCCCGCCAGCAGGGGCATCGCGAAATAGCCGTGGATTCGCCGGGGACGCGGGACGTACGCCTCCAGGCGGTGGGTGAAGCCGAAGATCCGTTCCGTGCGCGGCCGGTCCCAGATCAGGGAGTCGAAGGGCGAGAGCAGAGTCGTACGGTGCCGGCCGCGGGGCGGGTCGGCCAGCGCGGCGGGGTCGGCCCAGGCGGGCTTCCCCCAGCCCTCGACCTCGACCGGGACCAGCCCGGAGTCCGCGACGACGGCGTCGACCTGCTCGGCCTTGAGGCGGTGGTAGTCGGCCAGATCGGCGCGGGTGGCGACGCCCATCGCGGCCCCGGCCTGGGCGACCAGGCGGCGCAGGCACTCGGCGTCCTCCAGGTCGTCGTGCAGCAGGGAGTCCGGGACGGCGCGCTCGGCGAGGTCGTAGACACGCTTCCAGGCGCGGCGTTCCGTACAGACCACCTGGCCGGTGTCGAGCAGCCACTCCACCGCGATCTTGGTCTCGGACCAGTCCCACCACTCCCCGCCGTTCCGCCCGCCGCCCAGCTCGGAGGTGGTCAGCGGACCGTCGGCCGTCAGCCGGTCCAGGACGGCGGCGCAGGAGCGCTCGGAGTCCGCCAGCACATGCCAGCGGTGGCCCTTGGCCCGCCGGGCGCGGCGGCGGAAGGCGAAGTGCGGCCACTCCTCGATGGGCAGGATGCAGGCGGCGTGGGACCAGTACTCGAAGCTGTGCGGTCGTGCCGCGGGCGCGCCGGCAGGAGTCGTGGTCCAGTAGGCGGCCTCGACGGTGTCGCGGCCGACGGCGCCGAGCCGGGCGTACGGCACCAGCTCATGGGAGCGGGCCAGCACCGAGATCGTGTCGAGCTGCACCGCGCCCAGGCTCCGCAGCATCCCGCGCACCCCCGCCCGCCGGTCCGGGGCGCCCAGCAGGCCTTGCGCCCGCAGCGCCAGGCGCCGGGCGTCGTCGTGGGACAGGGCGGTCACGGGCGGGGGCTGGGGTGCGCGCGGCGTCACGGCGGTCATGCGGGAAAGCCTAGGGGCGGGCACTGACAACGGGCCCGGGACCGGAATATCCGCTGGTGGCGGCGGTGGCAGGGCGGCCGGAGCGGACCGGCGGGCCCTGCGCGGCGCCGTTCCGCCCGGCTCAGCCGGGGTACGGCAGATACGGCGTGGTGTCCGGGACGGCCGGGGCGCCGGCACCGGACGGGCCGGGTTCCCCGGCAGGGTCGGACGGGAGCAGGGAGCCGATCCAGACGTCCCGGCGGGTGCCCCCGTACACCCGGTGGGCGCGCAGGGTGCCCTCCATCCGGAAGCCGAGCCTGCGGGCCACCGCCCGGGAGCCCTCGTTGCCGGCCTCGGCACGCCACTCCATGCGCTCCACGCCCAGATCGCGGAAGGCCCAGTGCAGCACCGCGCGGGCCGCCTCGACGGTGTACCCCCGGCCGCGCCGCTCCTTCGCGGTCCAGTAGCCCAGCTCGGCCTGCCGTTCGGGGGTGCGCAGCCGCAGGTGTACCAGGCCCGTCGCGCCGACCAGGGCGCCGTCCTCCCGGGTGACGACGGCGAAGTGGTACCCGGTGTCGTCGCGCCAGGACTCGGGGGCCACCGTCCCGGCGAACTTCTCCGCGTCCGCCACCCCGTAGGGTGAGGGGACACTCGTCCAGCGCGGGATGTCGGGCTCCTGGCACGCGGCGTGCAGCGCGGGCGCGTCGGAGGGGGCGAAGGGGCGCAGCACGAGGCGCTCGGTTCTGAGGGTGACGGGCTTCATGGCGTGAGTCTGCAAGCCCGTGGAAGCCGTGGCGAAGGGATTTCCGCGGGATTCCGGCGGGCGCCCGGCACCTTCTCGCGGCGTCGTGCGTTCTCGGGAGGAGGGGACGGCGGGGGTTCGCTGCGGCGTACCTCCCGGCCCGGCGGCGTCCTCCTTTACGATGGCCGTTGCGGCGGGGCCTGCCCCCTTGGAAACATGCCGCGCCCGCGCACTCGACCGTGCAGGCCCGACCGGCAAGGAGACCAGCCCAAGTGTCCGTCTTGACGAAGATCATGCGTGCAGGCGAAGGAAAGATCCTGCGCAAACTGCACCGCATCGCGGGCCAGGTCAACTCCATCGAGGAGGACTTCGCGGCTCTCTCCGACGCCGAGCTGCGGGCGCTCACGGACGAGTACAAGCAGCGCTACGCGGACGGCGAGAGCCTCGACGACCTGCTGCCCGAGGCGTTCGCCACGGTCCGTGAGGCCGCCAAGCGCGTGCTCGGCCAGCGGCACTACGACGTGCAGCTGATGGGTGGCGCGGCCCTGCACCTCGGGTACGTCGCCGAGATGAAGACCGGTGAGGGCAAGACCCTGGTCGGTACCCTCCCGACGTATCTGAACGCGCTGTCCGGCAAGGGCGTCCACCTGATCACGGTGAACGACTACCTGGCCGAGCGCGACTCCGAGATGATGGGCCGGGTCCACAAGTTCCTGGGCCTGACCGTCGGTTGCATCCTCGCCGACATGACGCCGGCCCAGCGCCGCGAGCAGTACAACTGCGACATCACCTACGGCACGAACAACGAGTTCGGCTTCGACTACCTGCGCGACAACATGGCCTGGTCGCAGGACGAACTCGTCCAGCGGGGCCACAACTTCGCGGTCGTCGACGAGGTCGACTCGATCCTCGTCGACGAGGCCCGTACGCCGCTGATCATCTCCGGCCCGGCCGACTCCGCCACCAAGTGGTACGGCGACTTCGCCAAGTTGGTGAAGCGCCTCAAGCGGGGCGAGGCCGCCAACCCGCAGCGCGGTGTCGAGGAGACCGGTGACTACGACGTCGACGAGAAGAAGCGCACCGTCGGCATCCACGAGTCCGGCGTCAGCAAGGTCGAGGACTGGCTGGGCATCGACAACCTGTACGAGTCGGTGAACACCCCGCTCGTCGGTTACCTCAACAACGCGATCAAGGCCAAGGAGCTCTTCAAGAACGACAAGGACTACGTCGTCATCGACGGCGAAGTCATGATCGTCGACGAGCACACCGGCCGTATCCTCGCCGGCCGCCGCTACAACGAGGGCATGCACCAGGCCATCGAGGCGAAGGAGGGGGTGGACATCAAGGACGAGAACCAGACGCTCGCCACGATCACCCTCCAGAACTTCTTCCGCCTCTACGGCAAGCTCTCCGGCATGACCGGTACGGCCATGACCGAGGCCGCCGAGTTCCACCAGATCTACAAGCTCGGCGTCGTCCCGATCCCGACCAACCGCCCGATGGTCCGTATGGACCAGGCGGACCTGATCTACCGCACCGAGACCGCGAAGTTCGACGCGGTCGTCGAGGACATCGTCGAGAAGCACGGCAAGGGCCAGCCGATCCTGGTCGGCACGACCTCCGTGGAGAAGTCCGAGTACCTCTCCCAGCAGCTCAACAAGCGCGGTGTCGCCCACGAGGTGCTCAACGCCAAGCAGCACGACCGTGAGGCGCCGATCATCGCGCAGGCCGGCCGCAAGGGCGCCGTCACCGTCGCCACGAACATGGCCGGCCGTGGTACGGACATCAAGCTCGGCGGCAACCCCGACGACCTCGCCGAGGCGGAGCTGCGCCAGCGCGGCCTGGACCCGGTCGAGCACGTCGAGGAGTGGGCGGCCGCGCTGCCCGCCGCCCTGGAGCGCGCCGAGGCCGCGGTCAAGGCGGAGTTCGAGGAGGTCAAGGAGCTCGGCGGGCTCTACGTCCTGGGCACCGAGCGGCACGAGTCGCGGCGTATCGACAACCAGCTGCGCGGTCGTTCCGGCCGTCAGGGCGACCCCGGTGAGTCGCGGTTCTACCTGTCGCTCGGTGACGACCTGATGCGGCTGTTCAAGGCCCAGATGGTCGAGCGGGTCATGGCGATGGCCAATGTCCCCGACGACGTCCCGATCGAGAACAAGATGGTGACCCGGGCGATCGCCTCCGCCCAGTCGCAGGTCGAGCAGCAGAACTTCGAGACGCGCAAGAACGTCCTGAAGTACGACGAGGTGCTCAACCGCCAGCGCGAGGTCATCTACGGCGAGCGCCGCCGTGTCCTGGAGGGCGAGGATCTGCAGGACCAGATCAAGCACTTCATGGACGACACCATCGACGCCTACATCCACGCGGAGACCGTCGAGGGCTTCGCCGAGGAGTGGGACCTGGAGCGCCTGTGGAGCGCGTGCAAGCAGCTCTACCCGGTGAGGGTGAGCGTCGAGGAGCTGGAGGACGAGGCCGGCGACCGCGCGGGCATCACCGCCGACTTCATCGCCGAGGCCATCAAGGACGACATCCACGAGCAGTACGCCGCCCGTGAGGAGCAGCTCAGCCCGGATGTGATGCGGGAGCTGGAGCGCCGGGTCGTACTGTCCGTCCTGGACCGCAAGTGGCGTGAGCACCTCTACGAGATGGACTACCTCCAGGAGGGCATCGGCCTGCGGGCGATGGCCCAGAAGGACCCGCTGGTCGAGTACCAGCGCGAGGGCTTCGACATGTTCACCGCGATGATGGAGGGCATCAAGGAGGAGTCCGTCGGCTACCTGTTCAACCTGGAGGTCCAGGTCGAGCAGCAGGTCGAGGAGGTCCCGGTGCAGGAAGCGGCGGAGCCGACGTCGCTGGACAAGGGCGCGCACGAGCCGGTGCCCGCGGGTCGCCCGGAGATCCACGCCAAGGGCCTGGAGGCGCCGCAGCGTCCGGACCGGCTGCACTTCACCGCCCCCAAGGTGGACGGTGACGGCAGCGTCATCGAGGGCGACTTCATCAGTGACGAGGAGGCCGGCCCGGCCCGTTCCGAGGCGGACGGTCTGACCCGTGCCGAGCGGCGCAAGGCTCAGAAGAGCGCGGGGCGCCGCCGCAAGAAGTGAGACAGCGCTGACGCGGTCCGGGCACGGGGTGCCGGGACCGCGGCGCGGAGGGCGCCCCGGCCGGAGCACGGGACGCCATCAGCTGCTCGGTGCCGGTGGCCCGGCTGACTCCGGAACACGAGCAGCTGATCAAGGACGCCCTGACCGACGCCCGCGACCGGCT
>NZ_JBSFJF010000104.1:0-19515 GCF_053597915.1 Streptomyces sp. NPDC001219
ACAACGCAGCATGGGGGTCCCCCCGCGCCCTTTAGGCGTGGGGGAGTGCGTGCCAGGCGCCGCGGGGCAGGCGGGAGTTTGACGACAGGTCCTAGCGACGGGCAGACGCGAACCGGAGCACGGCCGGCGCGGCGGCGCAGCGGAGGCGGGCCGGGGGACCCCATGGGTTCATGGGACAAGGCCCCGGAGATCCCGGGACGGGGCCACCGCGTCAGCGGGCAGCCACCAGCGTCGGACACCCGTCGAAGGAGCGACAGCGACATGGCGAAGCAGACTGTGGCCGAGCAGTTCGTGGACATCCTCGTGCGGGCGGGGGTACAGCGGCTCTACGGCGTTGTCGGCGACAGCCTGAACCCGGTGGTGGACGCCATCCGCCGGAACCCCGCGATCGACTGGATTCAGGTCCGGCACGAGGAGACCGCCGCCTTCGCCGCCGGGGCGGAAGCCCAGCTCACCGGCTCCCTCGCGGCCTGCGCGGGCTCCTGCGGCCCCGGCAACCTGCACCTCATCAACGGCCTGTTCGACGCGCACCGCTCCATGGCCCCGGTCCTCGCCCTGGCCTCGCACATCCCCTCCAGCGAGATCGGCACCACCTACTTCCAGGAGACCCACCCCGACCGGCTGTTCGTCGAGTGCAGCCACTACAGCGAGCTGATCTCCAGCACCCGGCAGATGCCACGGGTGCTGCAGACCGCGATCCAGCACGCCATCGGGCAGAGCGGCGTCGCGGTCGTCGCGCTCCCCGGCGACATCGCCGGTGAAGAGGCCCCGGAGCGGGCCATCGAACACGCCCTGGTCACCGCGCGTCCGTCCGTCCGCCCCGGAGAGGCCGAACTGGACGCGCTGGCGAGGATGGTCGACGAGGCCGACAGGGTCACGCTGTTCTGCGGCAGCGGCACGGCGGGCGCGCACGCCGAGGTGATGGAGTTCGCCGAGCGGGTGAAGTCCCCGGTCGGCCACGCGCTACGGGGCAAAGAGCACATTCAGTACAACAACCCCTACGACGTGGGGATGAGCGGACTGCTCGGCTACGGCGCCGCCTACGAGGCCACCCATGAGTGCGATCTGCTGATCCTGCTCGGCACGGACTTCCCGTACAACGCGTTCCTGCCCGACGACGTCAGGATCGTCCAGGTCGACGTCCGGCCCGAACACCTGGGCCGCCGCACCACGCTCGACCTCGCCGTCTGGGGCGATGTCCGCGAGACGCTGCGCGGCCTGATCCCCAAGGTCCGGCCGAAGCAGGACCGCAGGTTCCTCGACCGGATGCTGAAGAAGCACACCGAGGCGCTGGAAGGCGTGGTCAAGGCCTACACCCGCAAGGTCGAGAAGCGCACCCCGATCCACCCCGAGTACGTCGCCTCCGTCCTGGACGAAGAGGCCGCCGACGACGCCGTCTTCACGGTCGACACCGGTATGTGCAACGTCTGGGCGGCCCGCTACCTCACCCCCAACGGCCGCCGCCGGGTGATCGGTTCGTTCAGCCACGGCTCGATGGCCAACGCGCTGCCGCAGGCGATCGGCGCCCAGTTCACCGACCGCGGCCGCCAGGTCGTCTCCATGTCGGGCGACGGCGGGTTCTCGATGCTGATGGGCGACTTCCTCACCCTGGTCCAGTACGACCTGCCGGTGAAGGTGGTGCTGTTCAACAACTCCTCGCTGGGCATGGTGGAACTGGAGATGCTGGTCTCCGGACTGCCGTCGTACGGCACCACCAACCGGAACCCGGACTTCGCCGCCATCGCCCGCGCGGCCGGGGCCCACGGCGTCCGGGTGGAGAAGCCCAAGCAGCTGCGCGGCGCCCTGCGCGACGCCTTCCGCCACAAGGGCCCGGCCCTGGTCGACATCGTCACCGACCCCAACGCCCTGTCCATCCCGCCCAAGATCAGCGCCGAGATGGTGTCCGGCTTCGCACTCTCGGCCGGAAAGATGGTGCTGGACGGCGGCGTCGGCCGCATGCTCCAGATGGCCCGCTCCAACCTGCGCAACATTCCCCGGCCTTGAGGCTCTTCCGTGCTCACCCCTTCGGCCGGTAGCCGTCGTAGTCGTTCCAACTGGGGGATTGGGTCATCAGTTGTTTCCAGGTGGGCCAGACCGCCTGTGTCTCCTGGCGGACCAGTTCGCCGGGCATGCTGAAGGGCGGGGCCTTGTGTGGTTTGCCGAGTGCCTGACCGACGATCGTGTCGTGGAGCACGGGCGCTGCATGGAGGCGGGGCAGCGAGGCATGGATGCGGTCGGCGTAGCCGGCCGGGAGGGTGTGTTCCTCCGAGGGGCCGAGGTCGAATCCGGCGCCGGCCGTCACCAACGCGATCTCGGGACGCTTGCGTAGGGCGATCTCGTGGTGCAGGTGCAGGGCGATCGCATCCCATACGACCTCGACCCTCTCGGGTGACACCCCCTGGTCGGTGAGGAAGCGGGCGGCCAAGTCGGCGCCGTCCATGTCGAAGCTCTGATCACCGTTGCCCTCGGAACTGAGCCCGGCGTCGTGCAGAAGGCAACCCAGAAACAACAGTTCGTCGTCATAGTCGCGGCCGGGCTGCAGGCCTTGCTGCTCTCCCAGAAAGCGCCCGTAGAGGTAGCTGCGCATGCTGTGGTTGAAGATCGCCGGGTCCTCGATGCCTTGCACGAAGCGCATCGCGCTCAGCGCTAAGTCGGTACGGGGAAAGAGCAGTTCCGCGTATACGTCGTCCATCACGTCACCTTCCTGGGCATTGCGGGTAAGGGGTTGGCTTCCTTGGGGCGCAGGTGGAGCCGCCGTCAGGCAAGCAGCAGGCCGTGCCGTGCAGCGGCCCGACGATCGTCGTGATCGCTTGGGTGTGTGCCGTCAGCAGGTTGCCCAGCAGGACCGCGAAGGAGGCGGTCTCGGCACCGGCCGCGATCCGCACCGTACGCACGGGAATCACGCTCCCGTGGTCGAGCCCGGGCGGATGATCATCAGGATCACGACGATCGCCCAGAGGACATTGAAGATTCCTGTGAGCGTGGCCAGCCGGGTCGCCGCGGGGCGCTGCCCCTCCTGGGGCGCTGAGTCCTGGGCCAACGCGAGCAGGCGCCGCTGGCCGGGCAGGATGGCCATGGCCAGGATGGCCGCGGCGATCACGGTCAACGCGAGTGAGGCGATCAGCCAGGCTTCGGTGAGGGCGCCGAGCAGGGCTCCGGTGGCGATCCCGAAGACCGGCACGGCGAGGCCGGCGACAGCGTAGCCGCGGCAGATCCGGTGCAGGAGTGCGGCGATTCCGGCGGCTTGCCCGTCCGCGTCCTCGCCGCCAGATGCCCGTAGCGCATAGCGGGGGAACATGGACGCGGCCACCGTGATCGACCCGACCGCCAGAATCGCCGCGAGGACATGTACGGACAACAGCGCCTTGGTCACTGCGGATTCCTCCGAGCAGAAGCACGAATGTGTTGGCTGCCAATACATACACTGCCTACGGTGATTTTGGGTAGGCTGCCTACTCATGAAGGCAGATGCGGTGCGAGGGCACCTGGACGGACTGTTGCTGGCCGTACTCGAACCAGGCCCGCTGCACGGCTACGCGATCATCGCCGCGGTCCAACAGCGCAGCGGGGGCGCACTCGAGCTGCGCACGGGCACGATCTACCCGGCCCTGAACCGGCTGGAGCGGCTCGGGCTGCTGAGCAGCAGCTGGCAGTCCTCTGGTGAACGGCGACGGCGATGCTACGAGCTCACCGACGCCGGCCGGCGCACCCTGGCCGGCGAGCGCACCGCGTGGAGCGAGTTCACCATGGCGATCGGCTCGGTCCTGAACCCCGCCGCGCCGCCCGGGGCTGCCACATGAGCGCCACCGGTCGGCAAGCCGACCCCGTCGAGGACTACCTCGCGGCCCTGACAGCCGCCCTGCGCGGCCCGGCCCGGACCAAAGCCCGGATGATCGAGGAGATACGCGACGGCCTCGCGGACACGGTATCGGCGCACACCTGCGAGGGCATGACCTACCAGCGCGCCGCCTGCCAAGCAGTGGGGGAGTTCGGGACTCTCGACGAACTCGTGCCGAGCTGCCAACGGGAACTGACCATCGCCCAGGCCCGGCACACCGCCCGGGCCGTCGCCCTCAGCGCCCCGTTCCTGGTCGTTTGCTGGTACCTGGCCTGGACCACCGGCCACGATCAGCCTTGGCAGCTGCCCCGCACGGCGCAGCTGCTGGCCGTTCATCTGGCCGGTGTGGGCGGCGTCGCCGCACTGCTCGCCGCGGCGACGCTGGCCGCCACCGGCACCCTCGCCCGCCGGCTGCCCGTTCCGCGCCGGCTGCCCCTCGTGGTCGCATGGACCGGGACTACCGCCAGCGTTGCCATGGCCGTCGCGACGCTCGCGCTCGCCACCGCCTCCGTCCTGGCCACGAACTGGCCCCTGCTCGCGTTCGCCGGCGCATTCGCTGCCGCGTCGCACGCCGTGGTGGCAGCCTCGGCCCGCGCCTGCCGCCACTGCGCACGCCTGCCCGTCACGTGATCCACCGCCTCTCGGCTGCGCGGCTGACATGCCCTCGGACACGTCGACGGGCCGTCAGCCGATGGATCAAGGCCACCTGACTCCACGGCCTCACCGGGCAGTCCGGTCCGGCCCCGGGGGAACCCGCACCGGTCGCGGTCTCCCCCGACTGCTCACCGGACCGTGCACCGCTCACCGACCGCGGCGCAGCCCCTCGTGCCCCTCCGCGTGCTGAATCGCCCGCACCAGTCCGGCGACCAGCTGGGCACGCTCGGCCATGGAGTCGATCAGCAGGTACTCGTGGTCGGCGTGGGCGCCGCCGCCGACCGCGCCGAGGCCGTCGAGGGTGGGTACCCCCAGCGCGGCCGTGAAGTTGCCGTCGCTGCCGCCGCCGACGGCCCGGGCCTCGACGCCGGGGAGCAACCGCTGTGCCACCGCGAACAGTCCGGCCGCCGCCGACTCGGGCATCGGGGGCCGGCCGATGCCGCCCCGTACCGTGATCTCCGCCGCGTCGAGATGCGGTGCCAGGGCCGCGAAAGCGGCTTCGACGCGGTCCTTCTCGTCGGTCGTCTCGACCCGGACGTCGACGGTGACGGTCGCCTCAGCGGGAACCACGTTGTCCAGGGTGCCGGCGGCCGCGACGGTCGGGGTCACGGTCGTGCCGATGCCGGGCCGGCCGAGCGCGGCGATGTCCAGGACCTGATGTGCCGCTTCGACCAGGGCGTTGACCCCGGCCGCGGGTTCGAGACCCGCGTGCGAGGCCCGGCCCCGGACCGATACCTGGAAGGTGCCGCAGCCCTTGCGGCCCGTCTTCAGGGCTCCGCCGTCCGCGGCCCCCTCCATGACGAGGACCGCGCCGCAGGCCAGGGCGCGCTCTTCGAGGAGGGCGCGGGAGGCGTGGGAGCCGACCTCCTCGTCGGCGGTCACCAGGATCTCGACGCCCGACCGGTCGTCCAGCGTCCCCAGGCCGTGAACGGCCTGCACCACACCGCCGAGCATGTCGAAGACCCCGGGGCCGGTCGCCCGCCCGTCCTCGGCCCGGAACGGGCGGCGCTCAAGGGTGCCGAGCGGGAACACCGTGTCGTGGTGACCGAGGATCAGGACCTTCGGGTCGCCGCCGGCCGCCCAGTGGACATGCGGTCCGGCCTCGCTCTCCACGAGGACGGCCTGCCCGCCGAGGCGGCGTTCGAGGACGGCCGCGACAGTTTCGGCCGACGCCCGCAAGGCGTTGAGGTCGCGGGAGGGGGCCTCGACCTCGACGAGCGTCCTGAGGTCCTCGATCATCGCGTCCACGCTGGCGGTCCGGTGCATCGTCACGGGACAAGGGTACGGGGCGCCTTATAGGCCCAACTGAGTTTTCTGGCCTGCTGAAGCGGCCTCTAAACCACATTTATAACCGGAAAGAGTGAAATGTTAGCAAAGGGTCTCAATGTGGAGCTGGATACGCCGAAAGGAAGAGCAGGAAGCGGCAGTGAGCCGCTTGGAGCGATCGGGAGATTGTTATGTCACGGATCACGCGGGTGACTGCTATGGCCGCACTAGCGGCAAGTACTGCCCTGGGCGGCATGTCGCCAGCGTTCGCGGACAGTGGCGCGTCCGGCGGCGCGGCCAATTCGCCGGGTGTGGTGTCGGGTAACGCGATTCAGGTCCCGATCCACATTCCGGTCAATGTGTGCGGCAACACCGTCAACATCGTGGGGCTGCTGAACCCGGCCTTCGGCAACACCTGCCTCAACGGCGGCATCGAGCGCCGGGTGGTGCACCGTCACACCGTCGTCAAGCACCACCACAAGCACGTCAAGCACGTGAAGCACGTCAAGAAGCACCACCCGAAGAAGCACCACCACCACAAGCCGGTCGGTGGCGTGCACACCGGTGGCGGCGGCCTGGTCGACGTCGAGCGCTGAGCCACTCGCTTGGATCATCTGGTCATCGCGAGCGTGCGTGCACCGCGCTGACGGCCCGGCCGACGCCGAGAGGGCCTGAACCGAGCGGACCGGTGAACTTCACCACCCGCACGCTCACCAGCACACGACGGCCGGGACCCCACAACGGGGCCCCGGCCGTCGGGCTGTCCGGCCCTCCCCGCCGAGCTCACCCGGCGGGCGGACGCTGCGGACGGAGCCGGAGGGTCAGGATCTGGAACGGACGCAGCTCGACCGTCACATCCGAGGTCGGGCCTTCCTCCTCCTCGTGCAGCGGACGCTCCAACAGGTCTGTCACCGTGGCGTGTTCGACGGGAAAGCCGGGGGAGAGGGTGCCGGTCGCGCGGCCGCCACGGGACTCGTACAGACGCACCACCACATCGCCGCTGCGGTCCTCGGCGAGCTTGACCGACTCGACCGTGACGGCCGGGTGGTCGACGCGGACCAGCGGGGGCACGGGCGGCACGGTGGCCGACCTGAGCGGCAGATTGAGGGCCAGGCCCCCGGCGACCGCGTCGCCGACCCCGGCCCCCGGCAGCAGTGCGTAGGTGAAGCGGTGGGCCCCCTGGTCGGTCTCCGGGTCGGGGCTGTGCGGGGCGCGCAGCAGGGTCAGCCGTACCGTCGTGCCCAGGCCCTCGGGGTGCGGGGTGCGGGTCACGTCATGGCCGTAGGTCGAGTCGTTGAGCAGCGCGATGCCGTAGCCGGGCTCGGCGACCCGCAGCCAGCGGTGCGCACAGATCTCGAAACGGGCCGCGTCCCAGCTGGTGTTGGTGTGCGTGGGGCGGTGGACATGGCCGAACTGCACCTCGGAGGTGGACCGTTCGGCGTGCACATCCAGGGGGAAGGCGGCCTTGAGGACCTTCTCCGACTCGTGCCAGTCGATGTCGGTGGTGATGTCCAGACGGTGCGAGCCGGCCCGCAGGGTGAGTTCCTGGGTGAGCCGGGACGCGCCGAACGCCCTGGTGACCCGTACCGTCGCGGACAGCGGCCCGGCCGCGGTCAGTTCCACGGACTCGGCGTCGGTCAGATCGGTGTGCCGGTGGCGGTAGTGGCGGTCGAGGTCCCAGGCGTCGTACCGGGTGGGGTGGTCGGGGTGCAGTTGCAGCAGATTGCCGCGGGCGCCCGGTGCCAGCACCTCCCGTCCGGCGTGCAGATCGCGTACGGAGGTCAGCAGGCCGTCGGTGTCGAGTTCCACCCGCAGCAGCC
Organism: Streptomyces sp. NPDC001219; assembly: GCF_053597915.1. Taxonomy (NCBI): domain Bacteria; kingdom Bacillati; phylum Actinomycetota; class Actinomycetes; order Kitasatosporales; family Streptomycetaceae; genus Streptomyces; species Streptomyces sp. NPDC001219. Next base: position 7,579 of record NZ_JBSFJF010000104.1, read on the forward strand.
CGTTGTCGAGGGTGAGGGTGCCGTCGGAGCCGGTGTCGGCCCGTACGGGCGGCGGCGGTGGGGTGGGGGAGTCCGGGCCGGGCGGACGGACGGCGGCCGAGCCCAGTGCGGGGACATGGACCGCGACGGCCGACGGCCGGCCCGGACTCCCGGCCGGCAGCTCGACGATCTCGTCCCGGGAGTAGGGCGAGGCGTTGAACACCGTCGGGACCCCGGGCGCCGCGGCCCCGGGCCCGGCCAGCGCCGCGAGCGCCGTCTCGGTGATCCCGGTCAGCTCCGCCTCCACCGCCGCGTAGGTGGCACGGGCCTCGCGGTGCACCCAGGCGATGGACGAGCCCGGCAGGATGTCGTGGAACTGGTGCAGCAGCACGGTCTTCCAGAGGCGGTCGAGGGCGTCGTACGGATAGGCGTACGCGTCGGCCCCCGCCCGCACCGCCGCCGTGGCCGCCCACAGCTCCGCCTCGCGCAGCAGGTGTTCACAGCGCCGGTTTCCCTGTTTGGTCTTCGCCTGCGAGGTGTACGTGCCGCGGTGGAACTCCAGGTACAGCTCGCCCGACCAGACCGGTGCCGCCGCCCCGTACTCCTCGTGGGCGGCCTCGAAGAACCGGGCCGGCGGCTCGACCCCGACCCGCGGTGAGCCCTCCAGGGACCGCAGCCGGCGGGCCCGCTCCAGCATCTCGCGGGTCGGGCCGCCCCCGCCGTCACCCCAGCCGAACGGGACCAGGGAGCGGGTGGCCCGCCCCTTGTCGGCGAAGTTGCGTTCGGCGTGGGCCAGTTCGCGGCCGTGGAGCTGGGAGTTGTAGGTGTCGACCGGCGGGAAGTGGGTGAAGATCCGGGTGCCGTCGATGCCCTCCCACCAGAAGGTGTGGTGCGGCATCCGGTCGGTCTGGTTCCAGGACAGCTTCTGGGTGAGGAACCACTTCGCGCCGGCCAGCCGGGCCAGCTGCGGGAAGGCGGCGGTGTAGCCGAACGAGTCCGGCAGCCAGATCTCCTCGGTCTCCACCCCCAGCTCCTCCAGGAAGAACCGTTTGCCGTGCACGAGCTGCCGGGCCAGCGCCTCACCACCGGGCATGTTGGCGTCGGACTCCACCCACATCGAACCCACCGGCGCCCAGTTCCCGTCCCGTACGGCCCCCTTGATGCGCTCCCAGAGGTGCGGCTGGTGCTCCTTGACCCAGGCGTACTGCTGCGCCTGGGAGCAGGCGAACACCAATTCCGGGTAGTCCTTGGCGAGGTGGGTGACGTTGGCGAAGGTGCGGGACGCCTTGCGGACGGTCTCGCGCAGCGGCCACAGCCAGGCCGAGTCGATGTGCGCGTGCCCGGTGGCCGAGACACGGTGGGCGCTCGCGGCGGCCGGACGGCTCAGGACGTCGGCCAGCGCGGCCCGTCCCGCGGCTGCCGTGCCGCCGACGTCGTGCAGGTCCAGGGCGTCCAGCAGGTCCTCCAGGGCCCGCAGGATCTCGTGCCGGCGCGAGCCGTCGGCGGGCAGCTCGTGCATCAGCTCCGACAGCACCTCGATGTCGAGGACCAGCTGCCAGACGGTCTCGTCGAGCACCGCGAGGTCCGCCGAGGCGAAGCGGTACAGCGGCCGCGCGGGCGCGGTCCGTACGTCGCCGAGGTCGGTGGGGCGGAAGTCCCGCAGCACCGCCGGGTTCGCGGCCGCCTCCAGCAGCAGCCGCACCTCCTCACCGCCGCTGACCGGCGCACCGACAGGAAGGTGACGGTTACGCGGATGGATGCCCTTGAGCGGCACCCCCTCGGCGTCGTACAGCAGGCCCTCGGCCTGGAACCCGGGCCCGTCGCCGCTGAACCCGGGATCGATGACGGCCTCCACCCGGCGCCCCGCCCACTCCCGCGGCACCTCACCCGTCAGCCGGAACCAGCTGGTGGACCACGGTGGCCCCCAGGGCTCGCCTGCCGTGAACGGCTCATACGTGGCCGCGAGGGCCTCGCTCACCGGCCCCGGCTCCCCGGGCGCGTGCCAGACGGAGAGCCGCAGCGGCACCCGCGCCGCGTACTGGGCGGGCCGGATGAACTGCCCCAGCGCCCGCTCCAGACGCCCCTCCACCAGCAGTCGGTCGTCGTGCACAGCGGCTCCTCACGCTCGTACTCCCCGCGCTTCCGGGGCGCGGGCGGGTTCCCGGCGGCAACCGGGGGAGTGCGTCCGTACCCGGTGCCGGGGCCGGGCTTCGCGACAGGCTCGGATCAGGCATACCCACCGGGGCCCGGCCCGGCCCACCCGGCACGCGGGCGGCGGACCGCCGGCCCGGAGCACAGAAGCGGCACACCCGAAGCATGGCGACAGATCGGATGGGCATGCTGACCGTGAGGCTGTTCGAGGCAGAGCGCCGGAGTTCGTTGGGGGCGGGGGAGAGAATGCGTCAGCCTGTGCGGCGCGAGGAACGGAAGAGAACGCAGGAAGCGGCCGAGAGGGGCCGGAACGGGGAGACCACCGCGCGGGCGCCGGGGGTGCTGGAGCGGAAGGTACGGCACGCGGATCTGAAGGCGGTCGGCGAGGTGCGCAGGGAGCTGCGCCAGCTGCTGAGCCGCTGGACGGCGCCGGGCGTCGGCGAGCTCGCGGAGGTCGCGACGCTGCTCACCAGCGAGCTGGTCACCAATGCCCTGGTGCATGCCGAGGGCGGCGCCGTCGTCACGGCCCGGGTCAGCGACCGGCTGCGGGTGGAGGTCAGGGACTTCGTCCCCGGACGGCCCGAGCCGCGGCCGCCGACCACCGACGGGACCTCCGGCAGGGGGCTGATGCTGGTGCGTTCCTTAGCCGACGCCTGGGGGATACGCACCGAGACCCTGGGCAAGAGCGTGTGGTTCGAACTGGGCGGCGGACCGGCCTGACGCAGGGGCCGTGACGTCGGTCGGCGCGGTCCGCCACGGGTCAGCCGAACTGCCGCTCGATCGCGGCGAGTTTCTCCTCCAGGGAGTCCAGACGCGGAATCGTCTGGGTGTCGTCCTCGGCGGTGAGATCCACGGTCCGCGGAGACCCGGCCGGGGCCACCGCACCCTCGGCCTCAGCGCCGGCCACGGCCTTGAGAGCCGGGCGGGAGGGCGCCGGCAGCGCTCCGGTGAGCAGCGGCTGAGGATCGCCGGCTATGGCGGGGTCGGGGCCGGCCACCTCCGCGGCCGCCGGCTGCGGCACCGCCAGCTGACGGCCGCCACCCCGGCCGACACCCCAGGCGCGGTGCTGCCGGTTGAGGGCCTTGATGCGGGCCCGGTCGAGCTTGCCCTGCTCACGCCGGCGGAGACGGTCCTGCTCCTTCTCGCGTCGGTCCTCGCGGACCTCCTCGACCGCCTCGTCCAGCGTCCGTACGCCCTCCAGCAGCATCAGCGACCAGGCGGCGAAGGTCTCACGGGGCGCGCGCAGCCAGCGGACGATCCGGATCTGCGGCAGCGGCCGCGGCACCAGACCCTGCTCCCGCAGCGCCGCCCGGCGGGTCTGCTTGAGCGCCCGGTCGAAGAGGACCGCCGCCGACAGCGACATCCCGGCGAAGAACTGCGGTGCACCCGCGTGGCCCAGGCCGCGCGGCGCATGCACCCAGTTGAACCAGGCCGCGGCACCCGCGAACGTCCACACCAGCATCCGGGAACCGAGCGCCGCGTCGCCGTGGCTGGCCTCCCGTACGGCGAGCACGGAGCAGAACATCGCCGCACCGTCGAGCCCGAAGGGCACCAGATACTCCCAGCCCCCGGAGAGGTTGAGGTTCTGCACGCCGAAGCCGACCAGCCCGTGGAAGGACAGTGCGGCGGCGACCGCCGCACAGCAGAACAGCAGCAGATACGAGGCCGAGGCGAAGACGGCCTCCTTGCGCCGCCGCCGCTCCTCGCTGCGTTCCCAGGAGTCCTCCGCGACGGACCGGGCCGCCGCCCGCTTCCCGCGCACCACCAGCGCCACGGCCGCAAGCACACCGAAGAGCAGCACGGCACCGGGAACCAGCCAGTCCAGCGATATGTCGGTCATTCTCATTCTGGAATCCCTTTGCCTCGGGTACGCGATTTCCGCGACATCCTGGCGGAATCCGATCCCCGCCCAGGGGGTTTCGGGGCAAGAGAACGCCTAGGGGTACGGGGAAGACGCCTTGAGGTCGAACTGACTTTCCATGGAGTGGGGTTGAGTTCGAGTGAGGTCACGCTGATGGCTGGCGTGGGGGCGAGGCTGGATCAGATCCGCTACCGGCTCTGGCGCGGCAGCCGCCATGGGTGTCCGCCGGCCTTCGGTAGGCAACTCCACGAGCGGTGCTACGTGGTGGAACGCTGCTTCCATCGCTTGCGGCAGTGGTGCGGCACCGCCACCCGTTGTGGCAAGGCCGCCGAGTCCTGCCAGTCGCCGCCGGCCTCAGAGCTCTGCTGGTGTGGGCGGGGCATGTGAAGACGACTCTCAGCGGGGCGGACATTGAGGCGTCGCTGCGGCTAGCGGCCAAGCCAGGTGCCTGAAAACGGCCAACAATGCGACACTCCGCTTTCTTGCTGTGACGGGGGAAGTGCCCCTTATTACTAGCTTTATCAGGGCGTATCATGCCATACGAACGCGCAAATTTCGGACACTAGTTCCAAATGGCGTTTGTCTGTGCAGCCTCAGAGTCCATACGTTGTGGCGCGATCAAGAGGGCATGGCAAGAGGCCGGCGCCCTCGTCAGGGGAGGATGCGCAAGAAGGCGACCGTCGGCAGCGTCACCTACAGCGGCGGCGGCCGGGTGACAGATCTGCGGACGTGCAACTGGGTCCCGGACAACGATGACGAGTGCAGCCGTTGGGAAATTCGCGGCTGACACTCCGGGCGGCCTGAAGATCCGGCCCCCCACATTCTGAGCTGAAGACGAGGTAGGGCGGGAAGGACGGCTCGTTAGCCGCCCTTCCCGCCCCGTGCTGCTGTGTGAGTGGTAAGCGAGAGAGGGACCAGTGGGTCAGGTCAAGGGCGAAGCGGGCGCGAGCGAGCCCGTGTTGAAGGTCGGCGGTCTACGCTACGAAGTCGCTGATCGCGTGCTGCTGGACGGCGTGAACCTTCAGGTCTGTGCGGGCGAGTCGGCTGCGGTGGTTGGGCCCAGCGGCAGCGGCAAGAGCACGTTGCTCGGCTGCGTGCTGGGACTCATCCGCCCGGCGCAGGGGAAAGTTGAAGTAGCGGGGCAAGACGTCGTCCGTATGCGGCAACGCGCTCTGGAACGCCATCGCAGCCGGCATATGGGCGTGGTCTTCCAGTTCGGTGAGCTGTTGCCCGAACTGACTCCGGTCGGGGTTGGCGAGGCCGGCGTCACGGGTGGTTCCGATGACCTTGCCGTATCGGCGCAGGGCACCATCCGACCACACCTTGCTGAATTCCTGAGATTCAGCCGCAAGGCCGCACCACTCAGTGTGCTCACCGGAAAGCGGAAGGTCTACTACTCGACGGCGGCGTGGGCGCTGCTCGTGCCCTTGCTGGCGTCGATCGCGACGAGCGTGATCGCTGCAAGCTGGCTCGCAGCTCCCCAGGAAAGAGCGGTGGACGGCGTTGAACTGTCGGGCGACGTCCTTGCCGCCACGTCAGGTGCACTCGCCATCCTGGCCCTCCTCACCTGGTGGTGGGGCGCGAGTGCGGCTGTACGCGAGTCGGGCCGGTGGCGTCCTTATGGCGAATGACATCCCGCCGCCTCAAGGCCCACGGAGGCTAGCCGGCTCCGGTGTACAGGCTCACACCCACCACAACATCCCCCGCCAACGGGACAGGCGGGATCGTCTCCATCGCTCGGAGGCGACGCCCCTGCAGCACGCTGCCTTATGTATCGCTGTGACGCTGACTGCAGCTGCGGCCGTGCAACAGCTACTCCTCGCCATCGGCCTGGGCGGTTGGCTGCCGGGCTGGCAGCCTTGGCCCTATCTCTTGGGTGCCGCACCGGCGTGGCTGGTCGCTCGGCCTTACTGGTCGCAGGCCTTCGGCTCGTGGCCGGCCTGGTCGAAGTGCGTCGACCTGCTACGGCGCGTGCCCGTAGGGGCATTGGTCACAGCGGTGCTGTCTTTGGCCGCGGGCGTGTGGGCAGTGCTGCAGGACGACGAGCCGTATATCGGGCACGAAGAGGCGGTCTACGCGAACAAGGCCCGTTCCTGGCGTGACGGCACACCAGATGCGGGGTGGGGGGTGTACCGGCCCATAGGTCTCCCGGCCCTTGGGCGCATTGCCCTTGCCCTGCACGACGACGTCGGTGCGCTGCGGACCGTCACGCTCGTCCTGACACTGCTCACGCTGATCGTGACGTACCTCGTTGCAAGCCGCTGGACCACCCAGCGCCAGGCGGTCGTCACGATGCTGCTTCTGCTCAGCGGTCTCGGCTTCCTGCGCCGCGTGCCCGAGTTCCTCAATGACATCGGCAGCACCGGCCTCCTGTTGGTCGTTGTGTTCCTGCTCATACGTGCCCAGGAGAGAGCCCGATCGCGTGCCCTGTTGATAGTTCCATTGGTGATTCTCGCGGCTTTCTACCTCCGTTACGGCGTGGTGGGGAATCTCCTGGCGATAGCCATGGCAGCAGTCCTTGTCTATGGGCCTCGGGCTTGGCTCGCGCAATGGCGGCGCCTGGCCCTCGCCAGCATTGCCCTCTTCGCCGGCCTCGTGCCTCACTTCCTCTATGCCATCCAGGTAACCGGCTCGCCCCTCGGCATCATTCTTTATGCGACCAAGCAAGCGGAACGCGACTTCATCGGCGACGGGCTCCTTTACTACCTGGCGATCTTTCCCTACCGCTTGGCCGGCGACCTCGGCGCCGTAGTCATGGCAGCAGGCATTGCCGTCGCATGGCTCGCTATGCGCAGAATCCGCCGTACGCGCCATGAATACAACGGTAAGCCGCGGCGGGACGACCAGCGGCGGGCATTCCTTGGTGCCGCTTCGCTCCTCATTTTCGTTCTCCTGGGCGTGGCGACCGACGGTGAGCCACGCTTCGTCTTCCTTCCGGTCATACTGCTCACCACACTGGGCGTGCAGTACATCGCCGAACTGACCGCTCGTTGGGCTCCGCAGGCACTGTTGGCCATAGCCCTGTGTGCCGGCATCACGATCTTCGGGACAACTCAGGTGGTCGCTCATGGAGCCATGCCCGGCCCCACGGGCTTGAGCCACTCCACCGTCCCGGTAGCCCGGCAGCTCTCCTCCAACGGGCCATGCCTCCTGGTCACCGGGTACGAGCCCGAGATCGGCTGGTATTCGGGCTGCGATGCTGTCACCTACGCCCAGTACGTCCAGATGACTCCGCCCCGCGACACGGAGATCAGCTTCATTCTCTTCGAGCGCGGCCGTCTTCAGCCAGATGCGGCCGGTCTGCAACGCCTGATCGGCTCCCACCCCCATTCCAGCCGCATCATCCAGACTGACGGCCCACTTGGCACAAGCACAGTGATCACGCTGACGCCCAAAGCCGACAACGGCCCCCGCTAGGTGCACTGACCCGGAGCGTTGTTCGCGGCTGAGGGGTGGCTGGCCTGCGAGTGCGGTGTGGCTGCGGTGCGTTCGGCCTTTCCGTTGGCCTGTGGTCGGTAGGGGCGCGTGAGTTTGCCGGTCGCGCCGAGTGCGGTCAGGGATCGTTTCCAGGCCAGGCCTTTGCGGCAGGACCAGGCGTTGTCTGTCAGGACCGTTCGATCGTGGCAGCGGGCGGTCTGGTCTGTGAGCCGGTCGAGGAAGGCCGGGTGGCTCAGGCCGTGGCGGGGCAGGATGCGGTGGACGGTCGCGGTGGGCAGGACCCTGTGCGCGGTCGGTGTCGTCACCGTCGGAGTGTCGCGGGGACGTGGACGTCCGCCGCTGTCCGGTGGTGGTCCTCGTCGATGGTGACGTCCGGGGCGAGTTCGGTGAGGTGCGGGCCGGTCCGGCAGAGCCACGCAATGACTCATGCGTTTGTCAGGCGAGATGCAAATTCATTTGCAGACACCGCCTGGATGTACCGCAGTCCGGTGGCCGGTCGCCGGTGGGTGATGGGAGCGGGGCCGCCCGCGCCGCGCCCGGCCGCCTCTCAGTCCGCGCGGCCCTCCGCGCCCTCCGGTCCGAGAGGCAGCGGGATCTCGAAGTGCACGGTGCCGAAGCCCGCCCCGTGTTCGCCGGTGGTCCGGGCGTCGAACACCTCCTTGGCGATGCTGTTCCAAAAGCCCTGTGCGCCGGGGATGTTGACGTTGGTGTGCAGGTAGACGCAGTCGTAGCCCGGCGTGGCGGCGGCGAACGCGCAGGCCTTCCGTACCATCGCGCGGGCCAGTCCGTGCCGCCGGTGCTCGGGCCGGACGTAGACGCGGACGAGCTGCGCGGCGGAGGCGTAGCGCTCGGCCAGCCGGCGTGGATGCGGCGGATGTGCCGGTCCGCGGGACAGCAGCCCGGTGGTGGCCACCACCTCGCCGTCCGACAGGGCGACGATCAGCTGATGCCGTGGGTGGTCCAGGTAGGTGCCCCGGATGTCGATGACGTCGGCGTGCCAGGCGGGCACGTATCCGTAGTCGAACTCGCGGTAGAAGGTGTCCAGCATGACGCGGCGCGCGCCGTCGCAGTCCTGGGGTTCGGCCGGGCGGATCGTGTAGGTGCCGGTCTCGTGCGTCTGGGGTTGTGGGTCGTGCATGCCTTGTCCGTGGGGGAGTGGTCGGGGCGGGGGTTCCGGGGCTTCGGGGGTGTGAGCGGGGGGCGGGGTGGTCCTGGGGCGCGTGACCAGCATATGGATATGGAAATCATTTTCAACTTGAGTCGCGGCTCTCCCCGCGCCGCCTGTGCGAGCGGTGGAAGTGGCGTGCCGGCGTCGCGTCGGTGACGGTCCGTCAGGTGGCTGTGGTCAGGCGTCTGACGCGGTCCTCGTCGCGGGTGCGCGGGCAGGTGACGCAGGTGTCCTCGGGGCGCAGCGTGTAGTACATGCAGCAGCTGGCGCGGTCCCGGGTCGGCAGCGCCTCGCCACCGGGCCCGGTCAGCTCGCGGAATGCCGCGCCCCCCACATAGGGCGCGGTGGCGCCGGGCAGCAGCCGTTCCAGCGCGATCCTCGCCCGCGGCTCCTCGCCCAGCAGCTGCGCCACGTACCAGAGGCCCTCGACGATCTCGTCGGACGCCATGCCCCACAGTGCCCGCGGCCCGCGCCGCACCCGGGTGCGGAATCCGTCCAGGACGGGCCCGAGGTGCGCGGCCACCGCCGCCCGGACCTCCGCGCGCAGCGCCTCCTCGTCCGGTACGACCCGGGCCCCGGGCAGCGCCGCCGCCGGATCGTCCGGAAGGCAGGCGAACGCGCTGAGGCGCACCGCCATCAGGAGCGGCTCGCGCCGGACCGAGACGTCCTGGACGGGCAGGTGCGGGACCCGGCGGTGCAGGAACCAGGGGAGGGTGATCAGCAGGCAGGCGGGCCAGGCGTACCGGTGCAGGGCGAAGCTCGCGACCACGTCCGGCCGGGCGGACCGGCCGTGGTCGCGGACGATCTGTGCGTCGTCCCAGGCGAGGAAGGCGTCGAGGGCCTCGCCGCCGGCCGCCAGCCCGGCCGCGCACACCCAGCCGTCGCCACTGGGCGGTGCGGTGTGCCAGGTGGTCACCTGCAGACCGGGAAAGACCTCGGCGAGCCGGGCGTAGGACTCGGCGACGGGGTGGGACGCGGCCGGGGCGGCGAGAGCAGAAGTCATGGGAGACCACCGAATCGCGATCGTTAGCAGGTAAGGCTTACCTTACCCGAACTCTCTACCCGCGCCCGCTCGGCGCCAGTCCCGGCAGCCCGGCGAGGTTCCGGTACCGGTGCACGGATTTGTACTGTGGCCCGCGCCGCCTATGGTGCTGGGATACGTCAGGAGGAGCCGTCATGGAACAGGGCACAGCGGAACAGGAGCCGGCCGCGCGGGCATGGGTACCCGCGCAGCCCGGCCCTGCCGCGCCCCGGCGGCACTCCGTCCGCGGCCAGGTGCTGGCCGCGCTCCGCCGTGCCCTGGTCGGCGGGGAGCTGACCCCCGGCCAGGTCTACTCCGCGCCCGCGCTCGCCGAGCGCTACGGCGTCTCCGCGACCCCGGTCCGTGAGGCCATGCAGCAGCTCGCCTGCGAGGGCGCTGTCGAGGTCGTGCCCAACCGCGGCTTCCGGGTCGCCGAGTGCAGCTCCCGCGACCTGGCCGAGCTGGCCGAGGTCCGGCGGATGCTGGAGGTGCCCGCGATCATCCGGCTGGCGCGGGCGCTGCCCCCGGAGCGCTGGGAGGAGCTGCGCCCGCTCGCCGCCGCGGGTGTGGCGGCCGCGGCCCACGGGGACCGGGCCGCCTACGCCGAGGCCGACCACGCCTTCCATGTCGCCCTGATGGCGCTCACCGGGAACCGCCGGCTCACCGAGGTGGCCGGCGATCTGCTGCGCCGCACCCAGTGGCCGGCGGGTGGCTCCCGGCTGCGCACCGCCGAGCTGCTGGCCGACGCCTCCGAGCACACCGCGCTGCTCGACGCCCTGGTGGCCCAGGAGCACGCGGTGGTCGAACGGATCGCCCGCGAGCATGTCTCGGCGGCCCGGCACCCGCACTGAGACCGGTGGCTCAGTCGGGCAGCAGCTCCTCCAGGGGCAGCGCCGCGACATCGGCGGCGGGACGGGAGAGATAGAGCTCGGCGTGGTAGAAGCCGTCGGACTCCTTGCCCGCGGTGGACAGGCCGAGGCCCGCCAGCGCGTCGAAGCTCGCCCGCCGCTCACCCTCGTCGGCGAACCGGCGCTGCCGGAACGTCCGGGTGGTGAGCTTCTCCGTCACCAGACCGGCCCGGGCCAGCAGAGCGGAGACGGGCTGGTAGGACACGGTCCGCAGGACGAACGCGGCGACCCAGGGCGGCGCGGACACGTTGTCGATGAGGTGGCCGAAGGTACGCGCGGTGATGTAGCCGACGCCGCCGGTGACGGTGATCAGATCGGTGCCCGCGAGGACCTTCCGGAGTTCCGGGCTCGGCTCGTCGAGTTCCAGGTTCTCCGCGAAGCCGTGGTCGAGCAGACCGACCGACTGCGCGTAGCCGACCGCGCGGTCCGCCGAGTCGATGCCGCTGATCCGGAAGGGCGCCGCGCGCCGCCGGCTGGCGAAGAACGTGCGGTCCTCGTCGACGAGTTGGCGGGTGGTCGGCAGGCCCGGACCGGGCGCGGCGTAGCGGCCGTAGAGGTCGGAGAGGGACAGCTGGTGGTTGAGGAGCGCCGCGTTGACCCCGTACGAGCAGCAGAGGTCGACGACGTTCAGTGGCGGGCGGTCGCTCCGGTGCCGTTGGAGGGTCTCGGCCACGGCGCGGAAGACCGCTTGGCCGTGGTGCGGAATCTGGTAGTCCAGCGGGTTCAGTGTGGTGAAGTACCGACGGGGATCAGGGCAGTTGTAAATCGCCTCGAAATCTGCCTTGCCCCAGTCGGTTCCAGCGGTCGTATGCGTCACTCCTGCTGTCATCTATGGCCTCCTGCCAAGGCTGTAACAGTGGGTGGGGGCTGAGCTGGTCCCGGACCAGCATCCAAGTCCCTGCCGCCGCCTCACAGTGCGACTTGCGGCCATTCTCGGGGTCTGTGGGGCGGGATGGAACACCGCGGCCCCCGGCTTCCGCCCATGGTCCCACCTCATGGTTCCCCCGGCGCGTCGACCGCGGAGGCCTTTGGCAACCATCGCGCCCCGGCCGATCCGCCGCGCCGACCGTCCAGATCCGGCCAATCGCGGCGCGAGCGGGCATGGCTGATGAAGGGGGGTTGACGGGGAGGAGGGAAGCGGTACAGGGGGTGAGCGGCGAGGGGCGGGAAGCGGGCGGCAGCCCCGCGTCCGGCGGCCGGCGCGCGCAGGGGTGGCGAGCGGGGAGGGGAACGGGGCGGGGAACGGGCGACGGCCAACCACCCGTGGTCGCGGAGTGATTGGCCGTCGTGAGCGAGCGGTGTCCAGGGGTGTCGTCCCTAGGACCTGTCGTCAAACTCCCGCCTGCCCCGCGGCGCCTGGCACGCACTCCCCCACGCCTAAAGGGCGCGGGGGGACCCCCATGCTGCGTTG
>NZ_JBSFJF010000105.1:0-19487 GCF_053597915.1 Streptomyces sp. NPDC001219
GGGGTGTCCGGACTGCTTCGCTTTACGTCCGGACACCCCCACCCGCGCAGGCCCGTAACCTCCCGTTGGGGGATGGGAAAAACGGTGGGTGGGGGTGCGCGTCGGTGGGCGGGTGTGTCTTGTCGGTTGTGGTGGGTCGGCTATTGCCGCCGCAGTAGGCGTGACGCGCCGGCGGCGACCGTCGTGGCCAGTACCCAGCCGGCCAGGATGAGTACCGCGGCCGCCCACTGTGCCCCGCCGTCCGGTTTCCAGGCGGCGCTCTGGTTGAGGTCTATCACCGGCAGCAGCAGGTCGAGGGCGTAGAGGTACGGATTCCAGGGCGGGGCCTCGCCCGCCTTGAGGGGCGGCGGCGGGGCCATCGAGAAGTAGATCGTGCCGATCGCCCACAGGATGGCCATCCACACCGCGGCCCGCCCCGGGCGGTAGCCGTAGGCCACCGTCCAGTCCTGGAGGAACCCCCAGGCCTTAGCCGCCAGCGGCAGCGTCTCGCGCCGCCGCCGCTGCTTGGCCAGCAGTACCTCGCGGGCGTCGGCGTCCTCACCGGTGGTGCGCAGCGAGGCGGCGAGCATCTCGTACGGCTCGGGTGCGTACTCGGGAGTCGCCGCGGCCACCCACTGGAGCCGCAGCGCGAGCGGGAAGTGGCCGCGCGGGATCAGCGTCTCGTAGGCGAAGCCGGCCATCCACAGCCCGCCCAGGCCCGGCCAGCTGGCCGACTTGTCGACGAGGTTGACCACCCGGGCGCCGGAGAGGATCACCCGGCCGCGCTGCGGGCGCTCACCGAGGAACCGCAGCTCGGGCGTCTGGATGCGGCGCAGCGACAGCTCCTGGTCGGACTCCATGATGAACCGGGCGTGCTCGAAGTCGACCGCGTCGCCGAACCGCCCGTCGTCCAGCCGCATCCCGCCCTCGCACTCGAAGCGCTGCACTCGGGTGCCGCGCGCGGGGGTGTAGGTGGTGCCGTACGGGGGAGTGGCGCCGCTGGAGAAGGGGGAGTTGGGCAGCCCGGCGGCGGTCAGGTAGAAGGTGCGCTCGACGGTCAGCTGCGGGGCGTTCAGCGCCCGGCGGCCGAAGGGGTTGCTCAGCCGGCTGCCGCGCAGGCTCAGCGACACGCCGATGGTGGCGCCGCGCAGCGACAGCTCCCCGTAGGACTCCAGCATCTCGGCCTGGAGGTCCTGGGTGACGGTCAGCCCGTCCGCCATGATCGACCGGCCCTGCCGGTCCTTGTGCACCACGGTCTGGTTCAGCATCAGGTCCGTGCCGATGTGGGCGTCGGTGAGCCGGATGCCGGACTGCACCACACAGCGCGGCAGGTGGAGGTCGCCCTCGGTCTGCAGCCGGGCCGCCTCCACCCGGGGTATCGCGCAGTTCACCAGCCGCAGGGTGGTGAACCGGCTCTCCGGGAGCACCACCTCGGCCTCGAAACGGCAGTCCCGCAGCTCCACGAATGGCTTGATCGCACCGCCCGCGACGTCGAGAGTGTCCGTGATGTACGCACCGGTGAGCTTGAGCGCGGACACCCGGCCCGGCTGCGGGGGCGGCCCGTCGAGCAGCAGCAGTGCCACCACCCGGCCCCGCACCCGGCGCTCCGGGCCCCACAGGTGCTGTCCGTGCGGATCGTCCCTGGCCGGATCGCCGGTGTGCAGATCGCAGGTGCTGCCGTTGCGGAAGGCCTGCCACATGCTCCATTCCGCGGAGGTCAGCTGCAGCTCGGCGGGCGCGTCGCCGTCCGCGGGTTCGGTCACTGTGGGTCCCCCTTGCTCTCCCGTGGTGTGTCGCGACCTGTCCGGACGCACTGTGCGCGGTGGTCGTGCCGCGTCCCGTCAGGTCTCCCCGTACGCCGTCGTGTGGCCCTTGCCCGCCCCGTGACTGCTTGAACACGCGCGGTCAGGGCCAACTCCGGTCAACTTCGAACGGCCGGGTCACGGTGCGTCCGGGGTGTGCTCCGCTGTGTATCACTGAGTGATACGGCCGCTCGGCCGCCGGAGCGGGTCTGAGACACTGGGGGCGTGATCTCCCGAATCGATCTGCGCGGTGACGCCCTTCCCGAGGGCGGCGCCCTGCGCGACCTGCTGCCCCGTGCCGAGTTCGACGTGGAAGCCGCCCTGGAGAAGGTGCGGCCCATCTGCGAGGACGTGCGCCATCGGGGCACCGCGGCGCTGATCGAGTACGCGCGGCGGTTCGACGGTGTCGAGATCGAGCGGGTACGGGTGCCCGCCGAGGCCCTGCGGAGCGCGCTCGCGGAACTGGACCCGGCCGTCCGCGCCGCCCTGGAGGAGTCCATCCGGCGCGCCCGGATCGTCCACCGCGAACAGCGCCGCACGGACGTCACCACCAAGGTCGTCCCCGGCGGCACGGTCACCGAGCGCTGGGTGCCGGTCGAGCGGGTGGGCCTCTATGTCCCCGGCGGCCTCGCGGTCTACCCGTCCTCGGTGGTCATGAACGTCGTCCCGGCGCAGGAGGCCGGTGTCGAGGGCATCGCCGTGACCTCCCCGCCGCAGAAGGAGTTCGGCGGCCGGCCGCACCCGACCATCCTCGCCGCCTGCGCCCTGCTCGGGGTCGACGAGGTCTACGCGGCCGGCGGCGCCCAGGCCATCGCGATGTTCGCCTACGGCACCGACGAGTGCCTGCCGGTCAACCTCGTCACGGGCCCCGGCAACATTTACGTCGCCTCCGCCAAGCGCCTGCTCAAGGGCCGGATCGGCATCGACGCCGAGGCCGGCCCGACCGAGATCGCGGTGCTCGCGGACGCCACCGCCGACCCCGAGCACGTCGCCGCCGACCTGATCAGCCAGGCCGAGCACGACACCCTCGCCGCCGCCGTCCTGGTCACCGACTCCGCCGAGCTGGCCGACGCCGTCGACGAGGCGCTCAAGCGGCAGGTCGCGGCGACCAAGCACATCGAGCGGATCACCGAGGCGCTGGCCGGCCGGCAGTCCGCGACCGTCCTGGTCGACGGTGTCGACGAGGGCCTCAAGGTCGTGGACGCCTACGGCGCCGAACACCTGGAGATCCAGACCGCCGACGCCACCGCCGTCGCCGCCCGGGTCCGCAACGCCGGCGCGGTCTTCGTCGGCCCGTACGCCCCGGTCTCGCTCGGCGACTACTGCGCCGGCTCCAACCACGTCCTGCCCACCGGCGGCTGCGCCTGCCACTCCTCCGGGCTGTCCGTGCAGTCCTTCCTGCGCGGCATCCATGTCGTGGACTACTCGCGGGACGCGCTGGCCGAGGTCGCCCACCACGTGGTGACCCTCGCCGAGGCCGAGGACCTCCCGGCCCACGGCGCCGCGCTGAAGGCCAGGTTCGGATGGAAGGTCCCGCAGAGCAAGTGAGCAGGCACGTGACCCGTATCGACGACCTCCCCATCCGGGACGAGCTGCGCGGCAAGTCCCCCTACGGCGCGCCGCAGCTGGACGTCCCGGTGCGGCTGAACACCAACGAGAACCCCTACCCGCTGCCCGAGCCGCTGGTCCGGCGGATCGCCGAGCGGGTGACCGAGGCCGCCAGGGAACTCAACCGCTACCCCGACCGGGACGCGGTCGAGCTGCGCACCGAGCTGGCCCGCTACCTCACCCGCACCGCCGGCCACGAGGTCACCAAGGACCAGGTGTGGGCCGCCAACGGTTCCAACGAGGTCCTCCAGCAGCTGCTGCAGACCTTCGCCGGCCCCGGCCGCACCGCCCTCGGCTTCGAGCCGTCCTACTCGATGCACGGGCTGATCTCCCGCGGCACGGGCACCGGCTGGATCTCCGGCCCGCGCAACGACGACTTCACCATCGACGTGGAGGCGGCCGTCGCGACCATCGCCGAGCAGCGGCCCGACGTGGTCTTCGTCTGCTCGCCGAACAACCCCACCGGCACCGCCGTCGAGGCGGCGACGGTGCTGGCGCTGTACGACGCCGCGCAGGCGGCCCGCGCCGACGGCGCCGGGGCCCTGGTGGTGGTCGACGAGGCCTACGGCGAGTTCAGCCACCGGCCCTCGCTGCTGCCGCTGATCGAGGGCCGGCCGAACCTGGTGGTCTCCCGCACGATGTCCAAGGCGTTCGGCGCCGCCGGACTGCGGCTGGGCTACCTGGCCGCCGACCCCGCCGTGGTCGACGCGGTGCAGCTGGTCCGGCTCCCGTACCACCTCTCGTCCGTCACCCAGGCCACCGCACTGGCCGCGCTGGAGCACACCGACACGCTCCTGAAGTACGTCGAGCAGCTCAAGACCGAGCGGGACCGCCTGGTCGACGAGCTGCGGGCGGCCGGCTGCCAGGTCGTCGACTCCGACGCCAACTTCGTGCAGTTCGGCCTCTTCGAGGACGCGCACGCCACCTGGCAGGCGATCCTCGACCACGGCGTGTTGGTCCGTGACAACGGCGTACCGGGCTGGCTGCGGGTCACCGCCGGCACCCCGGCCGAGAACGACGCGTTCCTCGACGCGGTTCGCGCAGTACTGAAGGAGAGCAAGCGATGACCCGCGTAGGACGCGTGGAGCGCACGACGAAGGAGACGTCCGTACTCGTCGAGATCGATCTCGACGGCACGGGGGACGTGCAGGTCTCGACCGGGGTCGGCTTCTACGACCACATGCTCGACCAGCTCGGCCGGCACGGTCTGTTCGACCTCAAGGTCAAGACCGACGGCGATCTGCACATCGACACCCACCACACCATCGAGGACACCGCCCTCGCCCTGGGCGCCGCCTTCAAGCAGGCCCTCGGCGACAAGTCCGGGATCTACCGCTTCGGCAACTGCACCGTCCCCCTGGACGAGTCGCTCGCCCAGGTGACCGTCGACCTCTCCGGCCGCCCCTACCTGGTGCACACCGAGCCGGAGAACATGGCGCCGATGATCGGCGCCTACGACACGACGATGACCCGGCACATCTTCGAGTCCTTCGTCGCCCAGGCACAGATCGCGCTGCACATCCACGTGCCGTACGGCCGCAACGCCCACCACATCGTGGAGTGCCAGTTCAAGGCGCTGGCCCGCGCCCTGCGCTACGCCAGCGAGCGCGACCCGCGCGCGGCCGGGATCATCCCTTCCACCAAGGGAGCCCTGTGAGCGACGCACGCGTGGCCGCCGGGCCGCAGACGACCACGATGCCCGCACCTCTGCGCCGCGCGGGCGGAGATGGGGGTGCCCCCGGACGGAGTCTGGGGGAGAACCGGAGGATGCAGTGAGCGGCCTGTCCACCGTCTTCATTCTGGTCGGGCTCTTCCTTCTCGGCGGCGTCTACTCCTTCTGGAAGCAGGAGCTGCCCAAGAGCCTGATCGTGCTGCTGTCCATCGGCTCGGCGATGTGCCTGGCCGCCGGCGTCCTGCGGCTGGGGGTGTGGAGTTGACCGCCTCGGCACCCCGTAAGAAGGTCGTCGTCTTCGACTACGGCTTCGGCAACGTCCGCTCCGCCGAGCGCGCCCTGGCGCACGTCGGCGCCGACGTGGAGATCACCCGGGACTACGACCGGGCGATGAACGCCGAGGGGCTGCTGGTCCCCGGCGTCGGCGCGTTCGCCGCCTGCATGGCCGGGCTGAAGGAGGCCCGCGGTGACTGGCTCGTCGGCCGCCGGCTGGCCGGCGGCCGACCTGTCATGGGCATCTGCGTCGGTATGCAGATCCTCTTCGGCCGCGGCATCGAGCACGGTGTGGAGACCGAGGGCCTGGACGAGTGGCCCGGCACGGTCGGCCCGCTGAAGGCCGACATCGTCCCGCACATGGGCTGGAACACCGTCGACGCCGCCGAGGGCTCGCAGCTCTTCGCCGGTCTGCCCGCCGACGCCCGCTACTACTTCGTGCACTCCTACGCGGTGCACGACTGGGAGCTGGAGAGCACCAACCCGCACATCGCCGCGCCCAGGGTCACCTGGGCCACGCACGGCGAGCCCTTCGTGGCCGCGGTCGAGAACGGCCCGCTGTGGGCCACCCAGTTCCACCCCGAGAAGTCCGGCGACGCCGGCGCCCAGCTCCTGACCAACTGGATCAACACCCTGTGAGCCCCCTGATGCCGAAGCTCGAACTCCTCCCCGCCGTCGACGTCCGCGACGGCCAGGCCGTCCGCCTCGTCCACGGCGAGTCCGGCTCCGAGACCTCCTACGGCGACCCGCTGGAGGCGGCCCTCGCCTGGCAGCGGTCCGGCGCCGAGTGGCTGCACCTCGTCGACCTCGACGCCGCTTTCGGCACCGGCGACAACCGCGCGCAGATCGCCGAGGTCGCCCGCTCCATGGACATCAAGGTGGAGCTGTCCGGCGGCATCCGCGACGACGCCTCGCTCGCCGCCGCCCTCGCCACCGGCTGCCGCCGGGTCAACCTCGGCACCGCCGCCCTGGAGACCCCCGAGTGGGTCGCCAAGGTCATCGCCGAGCACGGTGACAAGATCGCGGTGGGTCTGGACGTCCGCGGCACCACGCTGCGCGGCCGCGGCTGGACCCGCGACGGCGGCGACCTCTACGAGACGCTGGCCCGCCTCGACGCCGAGGGCTGCGCCCGCTACGTCGTCACCGACATCAACAAGGACGGCACCCTCCAGGGCCCCAACCTGGAGCTGCTGCGCAACGTCTGCGCCGCCACCGACCGCCCGGTCGTCGCCTCCGGCGGTGTCTCCTCGCTCGACGACCTGCGGGCACTCGCCACCCTGGTGCCCGAAGGTGTGGAGGGCGCGATCGTCGGCAAGGCGCTCTATGCGAAGGCCTTCACCCTCGAAGAGGCGCTGGCAGCAGTGTCGTAACGGCGAACGAAAGGCGGCGTGATGACCATCGAGCGCGTACGGACCGGCGGTTCCTGGGAAGAGAAGATCGGCTTCGCACGCGCCGTGGCGGCCGGCGACCGGGTCCTGGTCGCCGGCACGATGCCCCTGGTCGACGGCGTCCTCCAGGGGGAGGGCGACCCCTATGTGCAGACCAGGACCGCCCTCTCCAACGCGCTGGAGGCCCTGACCCCCTTCGGCCTCGGCGCCGAAGCGGTCCTCCGCACCCGTCTGTACCTCACCCATCTACGCGACGTGGACGCGGCCGGCCGCGCCCACCGGGAGCTGTTCGCTGCCGCGCCGCCCGCCTCGACCCTGGTCGTGGTCTCCGGCTTCGCCGACTCCCGCGTCCTGGTCGAAGTAGAGCTGGAAGCTTTCCGAGAACTGTCAGAGAGGCCTGAACCGACATGACCCTGGCGGTCCGAGTCATCCCTTGCCTGGACGTCGACAACGGCCGGGTCGTCAAGGGCGTCAACTTCCAGAACCTGCGGGACGCCGGCGACCCGGTCGAGATGGCGAAGGTCTACGGGGACGAGGGCGCCGACGAGCTGACCTTCCTCGACATCACCGCCTCCTCCGGCGACCGCGAGACCACCTACGACGTGGTCCGCCGCACCGCCGAGCAGGTCTTCATCCCGCTGACGGTCGGCGGTGGCGTCCGCACCCCCGAGGACGTCGACAAGCTGCTGCGGGCCGGCGCCGACAAGGTCGGGGTCAACACCGCCGCCATCGCCCGCCCCGACGTGATCCGGGAGATCGCCGAGCGCTTCGGCAGTCAGGTCCTGGTGCTCTCGGTCGACGCCCGCCGCACCGACGCGGGAACGCCGTCCGGCTACGAGGTCACCACCCACGGCGGCCGCCGCGGCACCGGCATCGACGCCGTCGAATGGGCGCACCGCGCCGCCGAGCTGGGCGCCGGCGAGATCCTGCTCAACTCCATGGACGCCGACGGCACCAAGGACGGCTACGACGTCGCGATGATCGAGGCGGTCCGCAAGCACGTCCGTATCCCGGTGATCGCCTCCGGCGGCGCCGGCCGGCTCGACGACTTCGCCCCGGCCGTCGCCGCCGGCGCCGACGCGGTCCTGGCCGCCTCCGTCTTCCACTTCGGCGACCTGCGGATCTCCCAGGTCAAGGACGCCCTGCGGGGCGCGGGTCACCCGGTGCGCTGACCGCGGTGATCCTGGGGCCTGATCCACACGACAGGCCCTAGGCTTCCGCCATGAGCCGTGTCAACGACGTGGGTGGCCAGGCCGGGTTCGGGGCGCTGGAGATCGAGGCGGACGAACCGCCGTTCCACGCGGACTGGGAGGCGCGGGTGTTCGCGCTGAACTCCGTGCTGGTGCGGAACGGGGTCTACCGCCTCGACGAGTTCCGCGACGCCGTCGAGCGGATGGCCCCGCAGGAGTATCTGGCGGCGTCGTACTACGAGCGCTGGCTCCACGCGATCGAGACCCTGCTCGCCGAACGGGGGCTGCTCGGCGATGGCTGAGTTCCGGGCGGGGGAGCGGGTGCGGGTGCGCGCCGTCGACCCGGCGGGGCACACCCGGGTGCCGCGGTACGTGCGCGGACAGCTGGGGCGGATCGTCGAGTGCCAGGGGCGCTGGCCGCTCGCGGACGAGTGCGCGGCGGGCGTCGACGCACCGCGGGTCGAGCCCGTCTACACCGTGGCCTTCGCCGCGGGCGACCTGTGGGGCGAGGGCGGTCACGAGGTCACGGTCGACCTCTGGGAGTCGTACATCGAGCGGGTACGGGAGGACGGGGCATGAGCGGCGAGCACACGAGCGCACCGGTGGCGGCGCGGGTCAGGCGGCTGGAGGCCCGGCTGGTCGAGGGCGGGGTGGTCACCGAGGCGCAGCTGGACGCGGCGCTGGCCGCGATGCTGAAGGGCGCCTCGCCGGTCAACGGGGCCCGGATCGCGGCGCGGGCCTGGACCGACCCGGGGTTCCGGGAGCGGCTGCTGGCCGACGCGAACGCGGCGCTGCCCGAGGTGGGGCTGTCGATGGCGGGCGGTATCAAGGAGCAGCGGCTCAGGGTCGTCGAGAACACCGCCACCACGCACCACGTCCTCGTGTGCACGCTGTGCTCCTGCTATCCGGTGGGGCTGCTGGGGCCGTCGCCGTCCTGGTACAAGAGCGAGGCCTACCGCTCCCGGGTGGTGCGCGAACCCCGCGCCGTCCTGGCCGAGTTCGGGCTGGAGCTGCCGGACGACACCGCGATCACGGTGTGGGACTCCAGTGCGGAGAGCCGCTACCTGGTCCTGCCGCGGCGGCCCGCGGGCACCGAGGGGCACAGCGAGCCGGAGCTGGCCGCGCTGGTCACCCGGGAGGGGCTCATCGGGACCGCCGCGGTCTGACTCAGCCGCGCTTCCGCGCCGCCCGCAGGAACTCGCGGTTCATCGCCGTGATGCTGAACAGCGGGATGCCCTTGGGGCAGGCGGTGGCGCACTCACCGGCGAGGGTGCAGCCGCCGAAGCCCTCCTCGTCCATCCGCGCCACCATGTCCAGCACCCGGGTCTCCCGCTCCGGCGCGCCCTGCGGCAGCACGTTGAGGTGGTTCACCTTGGCGGAGGTGAACAGCATCGCGGCGCCGTTCGGGCAGGCCGCCACGCAGGCGCCGCAGCCGATGCACTCGGCGTGCTCGAACGCGGCGTCGGCGGCCGCCTTCGGCACCGGCGTCGCATGGGCCTCCGGCGCCGCCCCCGTCGGCACGGTGACGTAGCCGCCCGCCTGGATGATCCGGTCGAAGGCGGAGCGGTCGACGACCAGGTCCTTGACGACCGGGAACGCCGCGGCGCGCCACGGCTCGATGTCGATGGTGTCGCCGTCCCGGAAGGACCGCATGTGCAGCTGACAGGTCGTGGTCCGCTCCGGGCCGTGCGCCTCGCCGTTGATGACCAGCGAACAGGCGCCGCAGATGCCCTCGCGGCAGTCGTGGTCGAAGGCGACCGGGTCGTCGCCGTCGAGGGTCAGCTCCTCGTTGAGGGTGTCGAGCATCTCCAGGAACGACATGTCCGGCGAGATGCCGTCGACCTCGTAGGTGGACAGGGCGCCGTCGGCGTCGGCGTTCTGCTGGCGCCAGACGCGCAGGGTGAGCCTCATGCGTAGCTCCGCTGGGTGGGGTGGACGTACTCGAAGACCAGGTCTTCCTTGTGGAGGACGGGCGCCTCGCCGGTCCCGGTGAACTCCCAGGCGGCCGCGTACGAGAACTCCCCGTCCCGCCGCGCCGCCTCGCCGTCCGGGGTCTGCGACTCGGTGCGGAAGTGGCCGCCGCAGGACTCGGCGCGGTGCAGGGCGTCCAGGCACATCAGCTCGGCGAGCTCCAGGTAGTCCACGAGGCGGTTGGCCCGCTCCAGGGACTGGTTGAACTCCTCGCCGGTGCCCGGCACCTTGAGCCGCCGCCAGAACTCCGCACGGATCTGCGGTATCCGGTCGAGGGCCTTGCGCAGGCCCTCCTCGGTGCGGGCCATACCGCAGAACTCCCACAGCAGACCGCCGAGTTCGCGGTGGAAGGAGTCGGGCGTACGGTCCCCGCCGACGGCGAGCAGCCGCGCGAGCCGGTCCTCGGTCTCCCGCACGGCCGCCGCGAGGGCCGGGTGGTCATCGCGGACCTCGTCGTGCCGCGGGTTGCGCGCCAGGTAGTCGTTGAGGGTGGCGGGCAGCACGAAGTAGCCGTCGGCCAGCCCCTGCATGAGCGCGGACGCGCCGAGCCGGTTCGCCCCGTGGTCGGAGAAGTTGGCCTCACCGACCGCGAACAGGCCCGGGACGGTGGTCTGCAGGTCGTAGTCGACCCACAGCCCGCCCATCGTGTAGTGCACCGCGGGGTAGATCCGCATCGGCACCTCGTACGGGTCCTCCGCGGTGATCCGCGCGTACATGTCGAAGAGGTTGCCGTACTTCTCCTCGACCGCCGCCCGGCCCAGGCGCCGGATGGCGTCCGCGAAGTCGAGGTAGACGCCCTGCCCGCCGGGGCCGACGCCGCGGCCCTCGTCGCAGACGTTCTTCGCGGCGCGGGAGGCGATGTCCCGCGGCACGAGGTTGCCGAACGACGGGTAGCCGCGCTCCAGGTAGTAGTCGCGCTCGTCCTCGGGGATCTCGGCGGGCGGCCGGCCGTCGCCCCGGGCCTTCGGCACCCAGATCCGGCCGTCGTTGCGCAGCGACTCGCTCATCAGCGTCAGCTTCGACTGGTGGTCGCCGGTGCGCGGGATGCAGGTGGGGTGGATCTGGGTGAAGCAGGGGTTGGCGAAGTAGGCGCCGCGCCGGTGCGCCCGCCACACGGCGGTGGCGTTGGAGTTCATGGCGTTCGTCGAGAGGTGGAAGACGTTGCCGTAGCCGCCGGACGCGAGGACCACGGCGTCCGCGACGTAGGTGTCGATCCGCCCGGTGACCAGGTCCCGGGCGACGATCCCGCGGGCCCGGCCGTCGATCACGATCAGGTCGAGCATCTCGGTGCGCGGATGCAGCTCCACGTTCCCGACGGCGATCTGCCGCGACAGCGCCTGGTAGGCGCCGAGCAGCAGCTGCTGGCCCGTCTGGCCGCGGGCGTAGAAGGTCCGCGACACCTGGACGCCGCCGAAGGAGCGGGTGTCGAGCAGACCGCCGTACTCCCGCGCGAAGGGCACGCCCTGGGCCACGCACTGGTCGATGATCTCGACGGAGATCTGCGCGAGCCGGTGGACGTTGGACTCGCGGGCCCGGAAGTCACCGCCCTTGACGGTGTCGTAGAACAGCCGGTGGACGGAGTCGCCGTCGTTGCGGTAGTTCTTCGCCGCGTTGATGCCGCCCTGCGCGGCGATCGAGTGCGCGCGCCGCGGTGAGTCCTGGTAGCAGAACTGCACCACGCGGTAGCCCTGTTCGGCGAGCGTGGCGCCGGCCGAGCCGCCCGCGAGGCCGGTGCCGACCACGATGACGGTGTGCTTGCGGCGGTTGGCGGGGTTGACGAGCTTCGCCTCGAAGCGCCGGGTGTCCCAGCGCCCGGCGACCGGCCCGGCCGGTGCCTTGGTGTCGGCGACCGGCTCCCCGGTCGTGTAGGCGGTGTAGTCGGGGTACGGGGCCATGCTCAGCTCACCACTCCGGTCATGACGGCGACGGGTACGGAGACGAAGCCCGCGGTCAGCGCCAGCGCGAGGACCTGGGCGAGGGCTGTGAGGAGGCGCTCACGGGCCGGGCTGCCGACGCCGAGGGTCTGTGCGGCGCTCCAGAAGCCGTGCCGGATGTGCAGCCCGAGCGCCAGCATCGCGACGCAGTAGATGACGTTGCCGTACCAGGTCGAGAAGGTGTCGACGACGTTCTGGTAGGGACGGCCGGACTGGAAGCCGCCGGTGTGCACGGTGCCGGTCGTCAGGTCGAGGAGGTGCCAGACGACGAACAGGCCGAGGATGATCCCGCCCCAGCGCATGGTGCGGGTGGCGTAGCCGGTGCGGGCCCGCCGGTGCGCGTAGCGGTGCGGCCGGGCCCGGAGGTCGCGGCGGCTGAGCTGGTAGGCGGAGGTGGCGTGCGCGACGACGGCGGCCACCAGGACCACCCGGACCAGCCACAGCGTCCACTCGTGGTGCATGAACGGCGCGCCGGCCACCCGCAGCCAGTGGGCGTAGCCGTTGAACTCGTCCGGGCCGAAGAAGATCTTCAGATTCCCGATCATGTGGACGACCAGGTAGAGCAGCATGACCAGGCCGCTGACGGCCATCACCGTCTTCTTGCCGACGGTCGAGCGCCACAGCAGGCCCGCGAAGGACGGCCGTCGGTCCGTCCGGGTGTCCAGTGCCATGGGCCCGACGGTAGGGACCGGCCCGCCCATCAGTCCAAGACATGATGCGGCTCATCTCCATAGCTGCTGCCTATCGACAGCGCTACCGTGGCCCTCATGCAGCTCCAGCAGCTCCGGTACTTCACCGCCGTGGCCGACACCCGCCACTTCACCCGCGCCGCCGCACGCGAGCATGTCGCCCAGCCCTCCCTGTCGCAGCAGATCCGTTCCCTGGAGCGGGAGTTGGGGGCCGAGCTGTTCCACCGGGCCCGCGGCCACATCACCCTCACCGACGCCGGGGAGACCCTGCTGCCGTTCGCCCGGCGCATCCTCGCCGACGCCGACACCGCCCGCCGCGAGGTCCAGGAGGTCGCCCGGCTGCGCCGCGGCCGGCTCCGCCTCGGCGCCCCGCCCAGCCTCTGCGCCAGCCTCGTCCCCGACGTCCTGCGCGCCTTCCACGCCGGCTACCCCGGCGTGGACCTGCTCGTCACCGAGGACGGTTCACAGGACCTGGTCAGGGCGCTCGCCGACGGCGCCCTGGACCTGGCCCTGATCATCACCCCGCTCCCCGGCCAGGCCCCCGCCCTGGCCACCTCCGAGCTGCTGCGCGAGGAACTCGTCGTGGTCTCCGCGCCCGACCGCCCCGCCCCCGCCGGCCGCCGCACCCGCATCCGGGTGGAAGACCTCCGCGACCGGCCGCTGGCCATGTTCCGCCGCGGCTACGACCTGCGGGAATTCACCACCGCGGCGTGCCGGGCGGCCGGCTTCGAACCGGTCTTCACCGTCGAGGGCGGCGAGATGGACGCGGTCCTCGGCTTCGTCCGCGCCGGACTGGGCCTCGCCGTGGTGCCCAGCATGGTCGCCGCCCGCTCCGGCCTGCGCGTCACCCGCTTCTCGACCCCCGGGATGCACCGCGTGGTCTCCGTCGCCCACCGCGGCGACGTCTCCCCGCCGCGCGCCGCCCGGGAGCTGACCCGCATCCTGATGGAGCACGTGGCCCCGGGCCCGTCCTGAGCCGGCCGGGGGAAGCGGTGCGGGCGCGGCGCGCGGTCCCGTGGCAGGGGCGCGGGGCCCGCCGTAGGCTGGCCGCATGTCGACCCATGCGAAGCGTGAACGGCTCCTCCTCGCCGACCTGTTGGAGAGT
Organism: Streptomyces sp. NPDC001219; assembly: GCF_053597915.1. NCBI lineage: Bacteria > Bacillati > Actinomycetota > Actinomycetes > Kitasatosporales > Streptomycetaceae > Streptomyces > Streptomyces sp. NPDC001219. Next base: position 13,612 of record NZ_JBSFJF010000105.1, read on the forward strand.
GCCGGCCCCGAGGCGCCGACGCTGTGCGAGAACTGGAACGCGCGGGACCTGGCCGCGCACGTGGTGGTGCGCGAGCGGCGCGCCGACGCGGCCGGCGGGCTGCTCGTCAAGCCGCTGGCCGCCCGGCTGGAGCGGGTGCAGGCGGAGTTCGCCGGGCGGCCGTACGAGGAGCTGATCCGGCTGATCAGGACCGGGCCGCCGCGGATGTCGCCGTTCGCGCTGAAGCAGCTCGACGAGGCGTCCAACACCGTCGAGTTCTACGTCCACGCCGAGGACGTCCGGCGCGCCCAGCCTGACTGGTCCGCGCGGGAGCTGGACCCCGTTTTCGCGGACGCCCTGTGGGCCAGGATCGAGCGGATGGCCCGGGTACTGGGCCGGAAATCGCCGGTGGGCCTGGTGCTGCGGCGGCCGGACGGGCGGACGGCGGTGGCCCACCGCGGCACCCCGGTGGTCACGGTCGTCGGCGAGCCGGGCGAGCTGACCATGTTCGCCTTCGGCCGGCAGCAGGTGGCCGAGGTCGAGCTGGACGGGGACAAGGAAGCGATCGAGCGGCTGCGGGCGGCGAAGCTGGGCATGTGAGCCCACAGCTCGTGAGCCCGCCGCCCGGCAGGCCTACGCGTGCCACACCACCACCGCGACCACCACGGCCACCACCACCGCCGCCGCGAACACCGCACCCAGCACCCGCGCCGCCACCCGCGCGGCGCGGTCCGGGTCCGGCGGCGGTGGCGGCGGGGACGGCTGCTGAGGATGCATGTCTGCAGGATGCCGCACGGCACAATGGACACCATGAGCAGTCGCGCCACCACCACGGACAGCACCCCCGCCCTCGACCCCGCCATCGCCGCCCGCCTCAAGCGCGGCGCCGACGGCCTGGTCCCGGCCATCGCCCAGCAGTACGACACCGGCGAGGTGCTGATGCTCGGCTGGATGGACGACGAGGCGCTGCACCGCACCCTCACCACCGGCCGCTGCACGTACTGGTCCCGCAGCCGCCAGGAGTACTGGGTCAAGGGCGACACCTCCGGCCACGTCCAGCACGTGAAGTCGGTGGCCCTGGACTGCGACGCCGACACCGTCCTGGTCCGGGTCGACCAGGTCGGCGCCGCCTGCCACACCGGCGACCGCACCTGCTTCGACGCGGACGTTCTCGCCACCCACGACGATCAGGACCAGTAGGCTCCGCGCCATGACCACGGGAACCACCGGCACCGCCCTTCCGGACCTCGACACCTTCCGCACCCTCGCCAAGGACCGGCGGGTCATCCCCGTCACCCGGCGCCTGCTCGCGGACGGCGACACACCGGTCGGGCTCTACCGCAAACTGGCCGCCGAGCGCCCCGGCACCTTCCTCCTGGAATCCGCCGAGAACGGCCGCACGTGGTCGCGCTACTCCTTCATCGGCGTCCGTAGCGCCGCCACCCTCACCACCCGCGACGGACAGGCGCGCTGGCTCGGCACCCCGCCCGTCGGCCTGCCCACCGAGGGCGACCCGCTCGCCGTCCTGCGCGCCACCGTCGAGACCCTGCACACCCCCCGGGACCTCATCGAGGGCGAGGGACTCCCGCCGTTCACCGGCGGCATGGTCGGCTACCTCGGCTACGACATCGTGCGCCGCCTGGAGAAGGTCGGCGAGCGGACCGAGGACGACCTCCGGCTGCCCGAACTCACCATGCTGCTCACCTCCGACCTCGCCGTCCTCGACCACTGGAGCGGCACGGTCCTGCTGATCGCCAACGCGATCAACCACAACGACCTCGACACCGGTATCGACGAGGCCTACGCCGACGCGGTGGCCCGCCTGGACACCATGGCCGACGACCTCGCCCGGCCCGCGCCCGCCGGCACCGCCGCGCTGCCGCCGTCCGAGGTCCCGCCGTACACCGGCAAGTGGGGCGGCGCGGCCTACCAGGACGCCGTCGAGGACATCAAGGAGCGCATCCGGGCCGGTGAGGCCTTCCAGGTCGTGCCCTCCCAGCGCTTCGAAACCCCCTGCACGGCCGGCGCGTTGGACGTCTACCGGGTGCTGCGGGCCACCAACCCCAGCCCGTACATGTACCTCTTCCGCTTCGAGGGCCCCGACGGCGGCGAGGACGGCGCCTTCGACGTGGTCGGCTCCAGCCCCGAGGCGCTGGTGAAGGTCGAGGACGGCCGGGCCATGGTCCACCCCATCGCCGGCACCCGCCCGCGCGGCGCCTCCGTCCAGGAGGACCAGGCCCTGGCGGACGAGCTGATGGCCGACCCCAAGGAGCGCGCCGAGCATCTGATGCTGGTCGACCTGGGCCGCAACGACCTGGGCCGGGTCTGCGAACCGGGCAGCGTCGAGGTCGTCGACTTCATGTCCGTCGAGCGCTACAGCCACGTGATGCACATCGTCTCGACGGTCACCGGCAAGGTCGCCGCGGACCGCACGGCCTTCGACGTGCTCACCGCCTGCTTCCCCGCCGGCACCCTCTCCGGCGCCCCCAAGCCGCGCGCCCTGCAGATCATCGAGGAGCTGGAGCCGACCCGGCGCGGCCTCTACGGCGGCTGCGTCGGCTACCTCGACTTCGCCGGCGACTCCGACACCGCCATCGCGATCCGCACCGCCCTCCTGCGCGACGGCACCGCCTACGTCCAGGCGGGCGCCGGCGTGGTCGCCGACTCCGACCCGGCGGCCGAGGACACGGAATGCCGCAACAAGGCGGCCGCGGTGCTGCGGGCCGTGCACACCGCCAACCACCTGGGCAGGTAGCCCGCACCACCCCCGCGCACCGGCCCCCGGCGGCCGGTGCGCGATAGTGGTACGCGTGAGTGCCGCATCCCAGACCCCCACCGACACCGTGCCGCCGGGCGATGCCGGGCCCGCACCGGCCCGGCCCGCGCGCCGTGCGCACCGCAGCCTCGCGCTGGCACTGCTGACCGGCGCGGCCGGCGCCGGCCTGGCGCTGCTGGCCTCCGGCCGCACCTGGGCCCAGGGCTCCGCGGTGCTGGCCCAGGGCGCGCTGCCGCGCACGGTGACCGGCACCGACGTGACCGGAGTGCCCGGCGCGCTGGCCGTCGTCGGCCTGGCCGCGCTGGTCGCCGTCTTCGCGGTCCGCCGGGCCGGCCGGATCGCGGTCGCCGCCCTGCTGACGCTCAGCGGCGCGGGCATCACCGTCGCCGCCGTCCTCGGCAACTCCGACACCTCCGCGCTGCGCGAGAAGGCCGCCACCGCGGTCGGGCTGACCGGCGCCGATGTGCATCACGTCACGCACACCGGATGGCCGTGGGTGGCCGCGGCCGGCGGTCTGCTGCTGCTGGTCGCCGGACTGCTGGCGCTGCTGTACGGGCGCCACTGGCCTGCGATGTCGGGCAAATACGAGCGCACGCCCGGCGGCGCCCGCGGCCCGCGCCGGACTCCGGCCCCGCCTGACCTGGACCGCCCCGAGGACATCTGGAAGTCCCTGGACCGCGGTGAGGACCCGACCCGGTAACGGTGCTCCGCCCGGCATCGGTGACAATGGCCGACGAGGATCATCGCGCCCGGACCCGGCGCGGTCAGAGCATCGAGGAGCATTCATGTCGAGCAGTGGCCACGGACACACCCCCGCCGCCTGGACCGGCGTCATCATCTCGTTCATCGGCTTCTGCGTCGCCGGAGCCTTCATCGTGCTGGCCAACGTGCCCGGCTTCTGGGCCGGCATGGCGCTGATCGGCCTCGGTGCCCTCGTGGGCGGTCTGATGCGGATGGCCGGTCTGGGCTCGGAGCCCAAGCGCTCGGCCAAGCCCCGCCCGCAGGCACAGGCGCAGGCCCAGCCGCAGGAGGGCTGAGCCCCGCTCCCGTGGCGCCGGGGCCCGGCGCCACTCCCGCAGCACCCCTCGAAGGCGCCGCTTCCCGGCCCGTACGCACCGAGGTGCCGTACCCGCCGTCCGTGACCGTTCCGTACGGCGGCCGAGAAGCTGCGCCTTCGCGCATCCGGCCGGACAATCGGCACGTGAGCCCACCCACGGCCCGGCCGCACGCCGCCCCGCACGGCGGTCTGCCGCGCCGCCTCGCGGCCCCTCTGGGCGCGCTGGCCGCCGCCACCGCCGCCTTCGCCGTGCTCGGCGCCGTCGACCCCAACGAGCCGGGCCACTACCCCGTGTGCCCGCTGCTGCACCTCACCGGCGTCTACTGCCCGGCCTGCGGCGGACTGCGCAGCGCCCACGCCGTGGCACACGGCGACCTCCTCGCGGCGCTGGGCGCCAACGCCCTCGCGGTGGCCGGGTACGCCGTCTGTGCGGTGTTCTGGGCGCTCTGGCTGGCCAACGCGGTCCGGGGGCGCCGCACCCCGGGTCCCCGGCCGCGGGCCGCCCACTGGTGGGCGCTGGGCGGCCTGCTGCTGGCCTTCACCCTCGCCCGCAACCTCCCCTTCGGCAGCGGGCTCGCGCCATGACCCGGTGGCGGTACGGAACCGCTGCCACCGGCCCCGCGGCAGCCGGAGAAGTCCAGGTCGTGGGATCGCGGTCCACCGGATGTGAGACCCGCACCCCTTGGCGGATACCATCGGAGTGCCGGAGGAAACCACTCGTCCGGGTCACCGCCCCCCACTCCCGAAGGAGGCCGCTCGCGTGAGTGTGCTCGACGAGATCATCGACGGCGTTCGCGCCGACCTCGCAGAGCGGCAGGCGCGCGTCGGCCTCGACGAACTGAAGGAACGGGCCCAGAAGGCGCGCCCCGCGAAGGACGGCGTCGCCGCCCTCAAGGGCGAGAGCGTCACGGTGATCTGCGAGGTCAAGCGCTCCAGCCCCTCCAAGGGCGCGCTCGCCGCGATCGCCGACCCGGCCGGTCTGGCCGCCGACTACGAGGCGGGCGGCGCGGCCGTCATCTCCGTCCTCACCGAGCAGCGCAAGTTCGGCGGTTCGCTGGCCGACCTGGAGGCCGTCCGCGCCAAGGTCGACATCCCCGTCCTGCGCAAGGACTTCATCGTCACCGCCTACCAGCTGTGGGAGGCCCGTGCCTACGGCGCCGACCTCGCGCTGCTGATCGTCTCCGCGCTGGAGCAGGAGGCGCTGGTCTCGCTGATCGAGCGCGCCGAGTCGATCGGACTGACGCCGCTGGTCGAGGTGCACGACGAGGAAGAGGTCGCCCGCGCGGTGGACGCCGGCGCCAAGATCATCGGCGTCAACGCCCGCAACCTGAAGACCCTGGAGGTCGACCGCGGCAACTTCGCCCGGGTCGCCCCCGAGATCCCCGACCACATCGTCAAGATCGCCGAGTCCGGTGTGCGCGGCCCGCACGACCTGATCGCCTACGCCAACGACGGCGCGGACGCGGTGCTGGTCGGCGAGTCCCTGGTCACCGGCAAGGACCCCAAGACCGCGGTCTCCGACCTGGTCGCCGCGGGCTCCCACCCGGCGATCCGGCACGGCCGGTCCTGAGCGGCCGGGAGCACCCACCGACATGACCGCCACCGCAGCCGCCCTCCGCTGCCAGGTCCGGGTACCGCACCCGGGCCCGGCCGGTGCGCGCGCCGGGGCGGCGGCCGTCCGCGTCCCCTGCCCGGTGCCGGTCCGCGGGGTGCCATCCGCACCGCGCCGCAGCCCCGCCCCGCAGCGCTGTGCGCTGCCGCCGTGGCACCGGGGCTGCCGGGCACCCGCACGACGGGTCCACGGGCGCCGGGTCAGGTATCACATCGGTTCCGAGCCGGGACAGATCAACGGCAGGCGATGGCGGGCGGGGCCCGCGCGCTGACGCGCCGGCCCCGTACGGGCGCCGGGAAATTGGGGGAGGCTGCGGCCGTCTGACGGCCTGCTCACCCCCCCACCCCCGAACCCACCCCCGCCCCCTCCCCCGAAGGGGGAGAGGGGGGAGGGGTACGCTGGCCCGTCTCGCGGTGCGCAACGCCGACCACGGTGTGATCGGTTTCGGGCTG
>NZ_JBSFJF010000106.1:0-19452 GCF_053597915.1 Streptomyces sp. NPDC001219
ATTACATTGTTTCCCTACAAGACTCTGTTCCGATCGGGTTTCCGGACGTAAAGCGAAGCAGTCCGGAAACCCTGCCCCGGAGGCCCGTCACCGCACCCGACACCCACCCGCCCGCCGCAGGCGCAACGGCGAGGAACAGGCAAACATCACCCGCACCCACGCCCCGCGCAGCGGACCCGAAACAACGCGAGGCCCCACGGCGGGAAAGCCGAAAACGTGGGAGGTCTAAGCGATCCGCCCCAGGCGAACCACAAGATCCGCGAACATCCCGTCCGCCGGCTCATCCGCGAGGATTCGGCGGACCACGTCCGCCATCCGCGCGTCGTACGCCGCACTCACCGCCGCCAGCGCAGCGAAATCGTGGACCAGCTGGCGTTCCAGTTCCGCGCGTGGCACGTGGTGGCCGTCCAGCCAGAGGAGGGCGGTGGTTTCGGCGAGGGAGACCCAGGAGCGGATGACCAACTGCAGGCGGGGGGCGGGGTCGGGGATGCCGAGGTGGGCCAGGATCTGTTCGTAGGCGGCCTGGCGGACGCCGTCGATCATCGCGCCGGTGTGGGCGGAGCCGATCGCGGGGCCGCCGCGCATCAGTGCCGAGAAGCCGGGGCCGTGCTCGGCCACGAAGTCGAAGAAGCGCTCCATGACGCGCAACAGCCGGGCGCCGAGCGGGCCTTCGTGGGGTTCGACGAAGCGGGCCGTGAGTTCCTCGGCGGCCCGGCGCAGTGCGGCCTCGTACAGCTGCTGTTTGCCCGGGAAGTAGTGGTAGACCAGCGGCCGGGAGATGCCGGCCGCCTCGGCGACCTCGTCGATCGACACATCCTCCGGGGAACGCCGGCTGAAGAGGTCGAGTGCGACAGAGATCAGCTGCTCACGCCGCTCCTCGACGCCCATCCTGCGGCGCGTCCCGGTGGTCATGCGGCCACCCTAACGACCTGGGGCGCGGCGCGGAATCGGCGCTGTCATCACAGATCGAGCACAAGTCGTCCACCGCGTGCGCGGGAGACGCAGATCAGCAGGGAGTCCGTGCGCTCGGCGTCGGTCAGCAGGTCATCGCGGTGGTCCACCGCTCCGGACAGCACCCGCTGTTGGCAGGTGCCGCAGAAGCCCCGCTCGCAGGAGTACGGCAGATCGGGCAGTGCCTGGTCGCGGATCGCCCGCAGCGCGCTGGTGTCGGCGGGGACGGTGACCGTGCGGCCGGTGCGGTGCAGTTCCACCTCGAACGGCGCGTTTCCGGCGGCGGAGGTGGAGCCGGTCGCCGTGAACCGTTCGGTGTGCAGGGTCAGTCCCCCGGGAGCGGCCGGCAGCAGGGCCGCGACGGCGGCCCGCAGCGGTTCGGGGCCGCAGCAGTAGACGGCCGCCCCCGGTGGCGCGGCGGCGAGCGCCGCCGCCAGGTCGGGCCGGCCGTCCTCGTCCCCGGCGGCCACCGTCAGCCGGTCGCCGTCGTTCCCGGCCAGCTCGGCTAGCTGTGCCAGGAACGGCATCGAGGCCCGCGACCGCCCGCAGTACAGCAGCCGCCACGGCACCCCGGCCCGTTCGGCCTGCCGCACCATCGGCAGGAGAGGGGTGATGCCGATACCGCCCGCGAGGAAGAGGTAGGCGGGGGCCGCCCGGAGGGGGAAGTGGTTGCGGGGGCCGCGGATGCCGACGGCCGTCCCCTCGTGCAGCCGCTCGTGCACCTCACGCGAGCCGCCCCGGCCGTCCTCGGCCAGCCGGGTCGCGAGGGTGTAGGAGCCGGGTGTCGTGGGGTCCCCGCACAGGGAGTACGGGCGGACGGTCCCGGAGGGGAGCACCAGGTCGACGTGGGCTCCCGGTTCCCAGGCCGGAAGGCCCTCGCCCGCCAGGCGCAGGAGGACCACGCCCTCGGCCTCCGCCGTGCGTTCCACCACCCGCACCTGCCGTGTCCCCGCCGCCGCGCGGCCCTGCCCGGAGACGGGGCGCTCCAGTGCGGGCAGCGGCCACAGGGGGGAGGCCTTCACCCGGCGGCGCAGCGCGCGGCGGGTGGCCAGGGCCGCCGCGGCGATCAGGGCGACGGTGCGCGCGCGGGGCATCTCAGGCACCTCCGGCGGTACGGGCCTCGGCGGCGGTCGCGGCGGGGGAACCGGCGAGGTAGGCCCTGGCCTGCGCGGTGCTGCCGTACCGGGAGGGGTGGTAGGTGCGGCTGAGGTACTGCGGGACGGAACGGGCCATGGCCCCGGTCGTCGGCAGCACGCCCCGCCGTCCGGCGCGGACGAACTCCGCGAAGCCCGCCCTCCCGTCGGCCAGGGACGGGTCGTTCGCCAGGAAGAAGCGGGTGCCGCGCTGCCACAGGAAGACCAGCGCGGCCAGCGCCGTGGCCCAGGTGCGGACCCGCCGCCGGTAGCCGCCGTCCAGGTGGACGAAGAGGTCGAAGGCCACCGAGCGGTGCTCGACCTCCTCCGCGCCGTGCCAGCGCAGCAGGTCCAGCATGGCCGGGTCGGCGCCCTTCGCGTCCAGTGCGCGGGCGTTGAGGACCCAGTCGCCGAGGAAGGCGGTGTAGTGCTCGATGGCGGCGATCAGCGCGACCCGCTCCAGCAGCCACCACCGCCGGGGCCGGCCCGGTGGCAGGGTGCGGTCGCCGAGCAGTTTCTCGAAGAGCCAGTCGACCTGCGCGGTGTAGGGGGTTGGGTCCAGGCCCTGTTCCCTGAGGTGCGGCAGCACCCCGTCGTGCGCCTGTGAGTGCATCGCCTCCTGGCCGATGAACCCGATGACGTCCTCCCGCAGCCGGGGGTCGCGGATGTCCGGCAGGACCTGCTGGTAGACGTGCACGAACCAGCGTTCGCCGGCCGGGAGCAGCAGGTGCAGCACATTGATGGTGTGGGTGCTGAACGGGTCGCCCGGTATCCAGTGCAACGGAGTGTCCGCCCAGTCGAAGGCGACGTTGCGGGCCTTCAGCGGGGGGTGCTCGGGCGCGGCCGTCCGGGGCCGCAACGGGGCCGTATTAGACATGGCGTCAATGTACTGGGGGGTAAGGATTGCCGGTACCCCTTGGGCGGGGAAAGCTCAGGGGGTGGTTCAGGGGGTCGCGGGGTGCGCCTCGCCGCCGGTCAGGGCGTGGTCGAGGTCCATCACCGGGCGCAGCGTTCCCAGCAGCGCGCCCACGCACATCTCCCGCAACTCGGTGCGGCTGAAGGCCTGGTGGGTCAGCCACTCCACACACAGCGCGCGCACGAACACCAGCCAGCTCATCAGTGCCGCCGGCACCATCTCCCCGGGGCCGTCGCCGAGTCCGGTGGAGTCCAGCAGCCGCCGTCGCAGCTCGGTCAGTTCGCCGGTGATGACGGTCTGGATCACCGGGTCGCCGGCCAGCACCCGGTTCGCCGCGAGCACGGTGTGCCGGTTCGCGGCGAAGTAGTCGATGTGCGCGTCGAGTCCGGCGCGCAGCTGCTCGGGTACGGGGCGGGCCGGATCGAGTTCCGTACGGGTCAGCAGCCGGTCGGCGGCCTGCTGGTAGACGGCGGCGAACAGGTCGCGCTTGTTCGGGAAGTGGCGGTACAGGAGGGCGCGGGAGACACCGGCCCGTTCGGCGACCTCCTCCATGAACACCTCGTCGTACGGCTTCGCCGCGAAGAGCCGGGCTCCGGTGTCGAGCAGCTGGCTGCGGCGCTCGGTGGGGGCGAGTCTGCGGCGTGGGGGCATGATCCGAGGTTACTTGACACCTGTCTACTATCGCCCGTACGTTCGCCCTGAGTAGACAGGTGTCTACCAGCGGCATCTGTCAACGGGGAAAGGGTGGCCGGGGCATGGCCGGACTTCTCAAGTGGCTCGCGCTGGCGATGGGGACCGCCTGCGCGGCGATCGGCGTCCTCCACTTCGCGCTCGGCATCGACTCGGTGCCCGGGGAGGCCTCGGCGGGGGCCACCGTCGACAGCCGGGAGCGGTTCTACGGGGCGGTCTTCCTCGGCTACGGCCTCGCCTGGATCTGGGCGGCGCGGCAGACACCGATTCCGGCGCGGGCGGTGCGGTGGCTGGCCGGGATCTTCCTGCTCGGCGGCCTCGGCCGGCTGCTGTCGATGGCCGTTCACGGCTCGCCCCAGTCGTTCCAGACCGCCCTGACGGTCGTCGAACTCGCCCTGCCGCCGCTGTACTTCTGGCTGGCCGCCGCCGACGAGCGGGCCGTGGCGGCCCGGCCCTCACCGCGCCGGGCCGAACGCGTCCTTCCCTGAGCGGCCCGTCCTAGCCGAGCGCCTCGATCCGGCGGCCGTTCACCAGCCGTCCGGCCAGCTCCGCGCGGTCGCCCGCCTTCGCCGGGACCGCCAGCAGCCGCCCGGTCACCTGACCGGAGACCCCGCCGGACGCCGTGACCGAGGCGACCTGGCCGCTGCCCGCCGCCAGCAGCCACCACCGCTTGTCGGCGGCCTTCCACAGCACCCCGGCCAGCGCCCGCGGCGCCCGCGGTCCGCAGGCCGTGCCACCCTCGGCGCGCGCCGCGACCGTGCCCGGCTCGTTCGGCCGGCCGCTCGGGGCGGGCGTCTGGATCTGCGCCATCGTCCGGCTGCCCGGCCCGCGCCAGGTCTCGGCGCGGGTGCACAGCCAGGCCGCGCTGCCCGCGCCCCCGGGCAGCGGCTGGCGGGCGAACTCCCAGGCGTTGACCGTACGGACCCCCTGGCCGCGCACCGCGGCCAGCTGGCAGGCCGTACGCGCCCACGCCGTCCGGGCCTTCGGGGAGGTCACCTCGCCCGGCCTGCGCGGGGTGCCGTAGGTCAGCCGCGCCGGGACCAGCTCCCCGAGATCGGTCAGCAGGGGGCGGCCCATCCGCAGCGCGGGCCAGGTCGTGCAGGTCGCGGAGGACCGCGCGGTGGGTACCGGGTCGGTCACCCCGCCCGCCCCGACCGCCACCGGCTGGGCCACCGCCTCCGGCTTGACCAGATCGGCCAGCCGCGCCGACTTCACCCACGGAGCGGTCAGGTAGCGGACATTGCCCTGCGTACGGCTCGCCACCACCGCGGCCGCCGAACCCGCCTCCGCGCCGTCCGTCCGCGCGAAGTCCAGCGCCGCGCCCGTGCCGTCGCTCCGCCCCTCGCCGTCCGCCGCCTCCGCGTAGCGCACCACCCGCAGTCCGTCGTGCAGGAGCACCACCACGGCGTGGTCCACCACGCCCGCGAACAGCAGCTGGGCCGGGCCGGACGCCGGGCCGGCCGGGGTGCCGGGGGTCGCCGAGACCTGCACCCCGGCCCCGGGCCTGGCCCATACGGCCAGCGCCCGCCGCAGCAGCGCCCGGTCGTGGATGCGGTCGCCGCGCGCGGGCCAGGCCGCGAAGTCCTGGCGCGCGGCCTTCTTCCAGGCGGTCGCGGGGGTCACCGTCAGCTTGCCCGGGTCGAGCGCCGCCTCGGCGGCGGCGTTCTGCGCGTACGGCGGGGCGGCGGCCCCGTCCGGGCCCCAGCCCTCGCCCGGCAGCCCCAGCAGCGCCCCGCACACCAGCACGGCCGCGCCCGCCGCCAGCACCGCCCGGCCGTGCTGCCGCCGCCGGATCAGGTCGGTGGGCCTGGCCTGCAGCGCACAGGGGTCGAACTCTGCGGACTCCAGCAGCGACCGGTCCCGGCTGCCGGCCGGGGTCGCGGCCCGCTCCGCCTCGTCCAGCGCCTCCCGGGGGTGTTCCACCCCGGCCGCCTCCAGCACCCGGCGGGTCTCCGGTGCGCTCAGCCGTTCCAGATCGCGCAGGACGAAGGCCGCCCGGCCCGGCCCGGAGAGCGCGGACAGCGCCTGGTCCAGGGCCAGTTCGTCGGCGCCGCCGGAGCGCGGGAACAGCCGCAGGCCCCACACCTGGGGGAGCAGCGGCGGCAGCGGCGGCCAGCGGCGGGTCCGCCCGCCGGCCAGGGCGGCCCGCAGCACCCGCAGCCGGACGAAGGCGTAGCCGGGGTCGATCGCCGCGTCCGCGCCGGTACGCGGGGCGGGCAGACCGGCCCCGCGGGTGGAACTGCGCTGCCGCGGCAGGGTCCGCTGCACCACCCCGTGGGCGGCCAGCACCCGGCGGCCACGCCCGCGGCCCCGGCCCGGCGGCAGCACCAGATACGCCAGCCGGACCAGCCGGGGGTAGTGCTCCACCAGCGCCGCCTCGGCCTGCTCGACGTCGATGACGTCGCCGAACTCCTCCAGGCCGCCGGGGGAGCCGTGGCCCGGACGCCGGGGTGTCGCCTGCTGCTGACTCTGCTGCTGCTTCACGTTCGGTGAAACGAGTGAATCCTGTGATGGTCACCGGCCCTCCCGGCGGCCCGAGGGGCGCCGGGAGGGCCGGTGACGGGGGCGCTCTCAGCCCTGGAGGTCGAACTCGCCGTCCCTGGCGCCGAGGACGAAGGCCCGCCACTCCGCCTCGGTGTAGCGCAGGACCACATCGGGGTCCGTGGAGTTGCGCATGGCTACCGCGCCCCGTTCCAGGAAGGCGATCTCCACCGCCTCCTCGGAGTCGCCGGGCGCGCGCTGCCAGGTGGCGTCGGAGATGTCGAGGGCGTAGAGCCACTCCTTCTCAGCTGCGGCACTCATACCGTGATCCCCTCGCTCGTGGTCCGTTCCCGGGTCAGCGTACGCGGCGCTCAGGCGAGCTTCCAGCGGCGGAAAGCGGCCGTCCCGCCGTCCCCGGTGGCCGAGTTGGCGGCCGACTGGTGCAGCCCGGTGTCCTGCCGGGCGGCCGCTCCTGGCACGGTGACGGTGGCGATGTCGCGCCAGGTCGCGCCGCCGTCGGTGGAGCAGGCGCCGGTGTAGGTACCGGAGTTGCCGCTGTCCCTGCCGCGGGTCAGCCGCAGCAGGACGGGGGCGGTGATGCCGGTGAGCCGCCGGTAGGTGTCCAGGGTGCCGTCGCCGTTGGCGTCGTAGGACAGCACCACGCCGTTGGCCGGTGTCACCGACAGGTTGAGGAAGCCGAGGGCGTCCGGGGAGCCCGGGGCGGCGGTGGTGAGGCGGTTGCGGACGACGAGGCCGGCGCGGGCCCAGGGCCCGGTCGGGTCCTGGGCGGTCACCTCGACGGTGACCTGGCCGCCGGCGGCCAGGGCCTCCGGGCGGTAGACCGCGCCGAACTCGGCGGTGGCCTTCCACAGGTCAGCGCCCCCGCCGTGAATCGCGAACCGGTCGTCCAACTGGCCGAAAACCGCCGCATTGGTGGTGACCGTCCTCAGCTCCCGGTCCAGCGGGCCCGCGACGAAGAGGGTGCCGTGCCGGGTCGTACGGACCCGCGGCGCGCCCTGCGGGCCGTAGTCGACGGTGAGGCCGTAGGGCAGCGGGCGCAGCGGGGTCTCCAGGGGGCCGGGCGGGGCGGTGACCCGCCACCGGGCGCGGCCGGTGCCGCCGGGCGGGACCGACGGCAGCGATACCGGGCCCGACGCGGCCGCCTCGACACCGGACAGTGCGAAGTCCACCCGGCCGGTCGCGCGCAGCCCGTTGACGTTGCGCAGCGCGGCGGTGACCGTGGCCCGGCCGCCCGGCGGCAGCGCGGGCGGGTCGGCGGTGACCGTGAGCGTGCCCTGGTAGGGGGCCGTGGCGAGGGTGTCGTGGACCCGCCGCGCGGTGCGGTGGGCGTCGGTCGTGGGGCGCAGCGGGTGGCTGGTGCGGGCGCGGGTCCAGGGCTCTTCGGTGGCGTACCAGTCGAAGGTCTTCGGCGGGCGGTCCGCCGCCAGGGCGTCCGCGAGGTCGTCCAGGTAGGCCTGCCACTGCGGGAGATGGACCTCGCCGATCAGGCCGTGCCAGTCGCGGTTGGCGTAGTTGGCGAGCGAGCCGCCGTCCGAGGTGGCCCGGTCGGCCCAGGTGGTGATCAGGGCCCGTGCGCTGTGTTCCAGCCGCGCCTCCTCCTCGGCGCCGGTCGCCATGGCGCGGGCGTCCGCCAGCCAGGGCCCCAGCAGGAACTGCCGGTGGGCGCCGGTGACCTCCTCGCTGAGCCGCATCAGCCGCAGCCAGAGGCCGGACAGCGCCCGGAAGGTGTCCTTGTCCTTGCGCCGGTAGGCGTCCTGGAGCTGCCCTATCAGCTGCCAGGACCGGTTGGCCAGCGCCTGCCGGGCGGCGTCCGTCAGGTCGTGGCGGTAGGCGTCGCTGTCGCGCAGCGCGGGACGGACCGCGAGCAGCGCGGCGAACGCGGTGTCGAAGGCCGCCGGGTCGAAGGCGGGCGTGTGGGTGGCGTAGACGGTGCCGGAGCGGGCGGCCAGGTTCGGGCGGGCGGCGAAGACCGAGTCGTGCGGGCGGCCGTCCCTGCTGGAGATCTCGTACGTGCTGGTGCGCAGCGCGGCGAACGCGGCGCGGGCGTGGTCGTCGCGGGCGCCGTAGCGCAGGTCGGCGTAGCCGTCGAACCACGCGGCGCGGTCCACCGGGCGCTCCCGCCAGGCGAGTTCGCCGAACAGCTCGAAGGCGGCCGGGTCGCGCTCGGCGGCCTCCGGCATGTACGCGGTCCCCACGAGCCGGCTGCCCGGCTTGTCGCGCCAGGCCGTGAAGCGCTCGGCCCAGATGTGGGTCTTGGCGCCGAGGGTGGTGCGGCCGCCGAAGTTGGGGATGGAGCCGAAGGCGTACGGCACCCCGCCCCAGTCCCGTTCCCGGTCGGTGACCGTGTCCAGGTCGCTGAGGCCGTCCACGATCAGCATCCGGTCGTGGTCCACGGCGTCCAGCAGCTCGCGCCGCGGGTTGTCCTGCCAGCCCAGGATCACCCAGGTCGCGCCGGGGCGGGCGGTGCGCAGCGCCTTCTCGACGGCGCGGGCGGCGTCCGGCACCGGCACGTCCCCGGGGTCGCCGCCCTCGTGCAGCAGATCCATCTTGAAGTGGTCGGCGGGGCCCAGGAGTTGTTCCTGGTGGCGGTAGAAGGCGGCGGCGACGGCGGCGAAGGCCTCGGTGCGCGGATCGAGCCAGTCGGGGCGTCTGAGGCCCGACCAGGTGCCCTGGGGGACGGTTCTGGCCCCGGGGTTGCGGGCGGCGAAACCGTCGGGGACGGTGCCGAAGTAGCCGGGGAGGACCGGGCGCATGCCCAGTTCGCGCAGCCGGCCGGTGATCCGGCGGCCCAGCTCGGCGCGCCTGGCGATCAGTGCGGCGCTGGTGGGGCCGCCGTAGCCGCTCATGTTCTGGAGCAGCCACCACGGCTGGTGCGAGGGTGCCGGGAGCCAGCCGCGGGCCTCGGCGTCGGAGTAGCCGAAGCCGGTCAGCAGCCGGTGGTAGACGGCCTCGGTGCCCGGGGTGACCAGCACCTCGTTCACCCCGCGCAGCGCCAGCGCGTCGATCAGCCGCTCCCAGCGCGGCCAGTCCGCGTACGGGGCGGTGTAGCCGTCATGGGTGTCGTTGAGCGCGAACCGGTGCGGCAGCGCGGTCTCCCGTTCGACGGGGGAGGCCGGGGCGGGCAGCCGGGCGGGCAGTGCCACCTGGTCGCCGGCCCAGGACAGATGGACCCGGCAGGTGTACTTCAGGTACCAGTTGACGCCGGTCAGGAGCACCGCGGGGGTGGTCCCGGAGACCGTGACGCGGCCCGTACGGCCCTCGATCCGGAAGCGGTCCCGGTCGCCGTCCGGGGCGAGCGGCTCCAGCGTGAACTGGTCGGCGTGCCGGGGCAGGAGCCGGGCCAGCGCGGCCCGTGCCGGTGCGGTGGCGTCCTCGGGTGCCCGCTCCCGGGGCCGGGCGGGCGGCGTCCCGGCGGAGGCGGCGGGGGCGGCCCCGCCGAACGCCGCTCCGGCGCCGAGCGCTCCGGCGGTTCCCAACAGTGCGCGTCGTGACGGTCGGTTCACGTGTGCCCCCTGGCTCGGTGCTCACAACGGTCCCGTGCGGGGGGCACGCTAACGGTCGGCCCGCCGCGCTCCAAGTAGGCCGCACCGCCGGGACCCGCCAGATGCCCGGGGCCGGCGGGTGAGCTCGCAGGCGGGAAGGGGCGCTCGTCCAGGTCGGCGCAGGCCCCGCCCCCGGCCGGCGCCCACCCCGCCCCGGACCGCGGCGACCAGTGTTCCGCGGGCCCTCATCCGTTCGCTCCCTGGGCTTCACGCGCCCGGCCGCCGGGCCCGGGAACAGTCTGCCGCGTAGAGAAGGGCCAGGTCATGGGGTGCGTCCCCGGCCGGGGCAGACCCGGCAGCACCCCGGGGCGGCACACCGCCCCGTGCCCCACCGGCCCCGCCGTCTCCACCGCCCCGCCGACTCACCCAGCCTCCCCACTCCCCCAGGAGGGCTCTCATGAGCATGGCAACGACCGCGTCCGCCGCCGTCCCCCACCCCGCGACCACTCCCGCAGCGGCGGCCGCCCCCGCCGCCCCCGGCTACACCGCGGAGATCGCCGACACCCGGGCGCAGATCCGCGCCGCACAGCGCCTGCGCCACCAGGTCTTCGCCGAGGAGATGGGCGCCACCCTGCACACCCCGCTGGCCGGCCACGACATCGACGCCGTGGACGACCTCGCCGACCACCTCATCGTCACCCACACCGGCACCGGCGACGTGGTCGGCACCTACCGGCTGCTGCCGCCCGGCCGCAGCCCCCGGCTGTACTCCGACGGCGAGTTCGACCTCGGCGCGCTGGCGGAGCTGCGTTCCTCGCTCATCGAGGCCGGCCGCTCCTGTGTGCACCCCGGCCACCGCAACGGAGCGGTGATGACCCAGATGTGGGCCGCCCTCGCCCGCTACACCCTGCTCTCCGGGCACCGCTACCTGGCCGGCTGCGCCTCCGTCCCGCTCGCCGACGGCGGCACCGCCGCCGTCCACGCCCGTGAACTGGGCCGGACCCGCTACGCCGCACCCCCCGGGCTGCAGGTCACCCCGCACCACCCCTGGCACACCACGCTCCCCGCCCCCGAGCGCCCGAGCCTCGCCCAGCTGCCGCCGCTGCTCCGCGGCTATCTGCGCATCGGCGCTGTCATCTGCGGCGCGCCCGCGTACGACCCCGAGTTCGAGGTCGCCGACTTCTTCGTCGTCCTGGACATGGAACGGCTCGGCGACCGCTACCGGCGCTACTTCCTGGGGGAGCGGTGAACGGCCCCTTCGACGTCCACTCCGACTGCACCCCGGACTGCGCCGCCCACGCCCTGCCGCGGGTCCCGGCGGCCCGGATCGCCCGGCGCGGCGCCGCGTTCGCCCGCACCGTGCGGCGGGCACTGACCGACGGTGCGCGGATGGCCGAGCCGGGACGGCTGCGGACCCACGCCCGCGCGCTGCTCGACGCGCTGGACCTCCGCGTCGAGGGCCCGGCCTCGCTCACCGCCGGGGACGGCCCCGGCACCCTCGTCGTCGTCAACCACGTCTCCTGGCTCGACATCCTCGCCCTGCTCGCCGTCGAACCGGTCACCCTGCTCGCCAAGCGCGAGGTCGGCGGCTGGCCGGTCGTCGGCGGCCTGGCCCGCCGGGCCGGCACGCACTTCATCGACCGGACCCACCCCCGCCGGCTGCCGCACACCGTGCGGGAGGTGTCCGAACTGCTCGCCGCCGGACGGTCGGTGGCGGTCTTCCCGCAGGCCACCACGTGGTGCACGGCCGGGGCGGGCACCTTCCGCCGGGCCACCTTCCAGGCCGCGGTCGACGCGGGCGCCCCGGTCCGCCCGGTGACCCTCGGCTACCGCCAGCAGGGCCGGCCCAGCACCGTCGCCGCGTTCTGCGGCGAGGACACCTTCGCGGCCTCGCTGCGCCGGGTGCTCGCCGCCCGCGACCTGACCGTACGCGTCACCGCGCATCCCCTGCTGACGCCGCTCGACGCGGGCCTGGACCGGCGGGAGCTGGCGGCCAGAGCGGCGCGAGCGGCGCTGGGCGGCCGCCCGGTGACGGTGACGGCGGGCGGCGCGCCGCGCCCGGCCGCTCCGGTGCCGCCCGCCCCGCCGCGGGACATCCCGGCCCATGTTTGAGCAGCTGGACCAGCTCACCGCGCCCCTCCAGGGCATGCTGGGATCGCCCTGGCTGTGGCTGGTCGTCCTGCTGGTGTCCGCCCTCGACGCGCTGCTGCCGTTCATGCCGAGCGAGACCACGGTGGTCCTGGTCGCCGTGGTCATCGGCCCCGACCCGCCGCTGCTCGCGCTGCTGGCGGGCGTCGCGGCGGCCGGGGCGCTGGCGGGCGACTGTCTCGGCTACGCCGTGGGGCGGTACGCGGGCCCGCGCGCGAGCGCCCGGCTGCTGCGCGGTGAACGCGGCCGGGCCCGGCACCTCAGGGCCCGCGCCCGCGTGGAACGGCACGCCGCCCTGCTGATCATCGCCGGGCGCTTCCTGCCCGGCGGCCGGGTGGTCGCCGCGCTGTCCACCGGGAGCCTCCGCTTTCCGCTGCGCCGCTTCGTGCTGCTGGACGCGGTGGGCGCGGGGATCTGGGCGGTGTGCAGCGCGGCGCTCGGCGGCCTGGGCGGTGCGGCGCTCACCGACTCCCCGGCCGAGGGGGTGCTGCTGCTCTCCGGCGTCGGGCTGGTGGCTGCGGTGTGCGTGGGAGCCCTGCACCGGTGGGGCGGCCCGGCGGACCGGGACACTCGGGGCGGTCCCCCTACGGGTGCGGCACCCGGCCGGGCGGGGGAGCGGCTCCCCGCCCGGCCGGGCCTGCGGCAGCGGCAGGAGGGCGTCTGACCCGGCCTCAGAGGCTCGGCACGTACTTGTAGCCGACCCGCCGCACCGTCACGATCGACGACCGGTGCGCCGCGCCCAACTTGCGGCGCAGCCGGGCGACATGGACGTCGACGGTGCGGCCGTCGCCGATATGCCCGTAGCCCCACACCGTGGTCACCAGCTGGTCGCGGGTGTGCACCCGGTGCGGATGGGCGACCAGGTGGGCCAGCAGCTCGAATTCGAGGTAGGTCAGGTCCAGCGGCCGGCCCTGGACGTGCGCGGTGCGCTGTTCGGGGTCGATCGCCACGATCGCGTCACCGGCCGGCGCGGGCGCTCCGGGCTCGGCGGCCGGCTCCGGAGCGGTGGCGGTGGCCTGTTCGGCCGGTACCAGCACGAGGTAGCCGACCATCGGCGGCTGTCCGGGCAGCGCGGGCAGGCTGTGCTGCGGCGCCGGGAGCCAGGTCGCGCCGGAGTGCAGCAGCTCGGCGGCCGAGGCGACGCTCTGATACGGAGCGCCTCCGGCCGGGACGGCGGCGGGTGACGCGAGGGCCGCCTCCTCCGGTGTCACGGCGCGCAGCCGGTGGCGGTGGGGGTGCGCGGCGGAGGCGGCGGGAAGGGGAGCGGTCGCGGAACCGGCGGTCAGGGTACGGACGTTCGTCATGAGGAGTCAGCTCTTTCGCGCAGAGGGGCGTCGGGGACGTCATGCGCGCGGGCAGGGCGAGAAGGCGCCGTCAGAGGCGTCGGTGAGGCGTGTGCGGGCCCGCGCTCAGTGCGCGCGGCAACACAGACGGTCGAAGGCGTGTGCCTGCCGGGACGGCCAGAAGGGCTCCAGGTCGCTGCGACCTGTCGCGGTGTCGGTGAGGCTGGCCATGGCCCTATTGAACCAGACGGTCGGTGATCTGTCCCCGGTGCGGAGCGCCACACGACGGGAATCCGCCGCGCCGGACCCGCCCCGACGCCGTGACCGGCGGCCGGACGGGCCCGACTCGGGCTGCCCGCAGGGGAGTTGACGGCCGCGCGGCGGGTGAGGGCGCCGGCCGGAATCCGCTGCGCGGTGCTCTGCGGCGCTATGTCCGCCTCGCACCCGATCCGCCCCCGCCCGTCCTGCCCCGACTCGTTCTGCCTCAGCCCGTCCCCGTCCCGCTCTTGCCCGTCCTGCCGCCCATGCCTGCCCCCATCGCCACCCCGAGCACCAGGGCCACCAGATGCCCGGTGTCGGTGAACGTCCGCCCGCGGCGCAGTACCGGGGCGGTCGCCAGCGCCAGCAGACCGGCCGTCGCCGCCGCCCGGACGCCGCGGTGCGGGACGGTCGCGGCCAGGGCGCCCACCGTGGCGTTGAAGCCGTAGCTGGCCCCGACGTCGACGGCCTGTGCGGTCGCGTCCCCGGGTCCGCTCTCCGGGGACGCGCCGGCGGTGCGGCCGTGCCCCCGCGCCCGCAGGCCCCCGTAGACCAGCAGGCTGGCCCCGACGTGACCCGCCGTGAACACCCCTGCCGCGCGCCGGACGCCCCAGCGCGCCTCGGCGGTACCGAGCGCGGCGAGCAGCGCCGCGCCGTACGGCACCGGCAGCGGATGTTCGACGAACGCCGCGCTGGTGACCAGCGTCCGCCACCGGCCGGCCCGGAGGTTGGCGACGTTGGTGGAGTGCGCGCGCAGCAGTTCCGTGCGCCGTGGGCCGGGTAGCCGGGCGGTGGCGTAGGCACCGAGCTGTACGGCGCCGACGTACAGCGGCGCGGCCCAGGGCACGGGGGTGCGCCGGGCGGCCCGTGCGGCACCTCGCCGAAGGGCGCCGGGCAGCAGCCGCGGGACGGCGAGCGGCATCTCAGACCCCCCTCGGCAGTCGCCTGCGCCAGTCCAGCGGCGCGAAGGCGCGCGCGACCCGGTCGGCGTCCGTCACCTCCGGCCACCGCTCCTGCTCGGCGAGCCGCTCCTCCCACAGGCCCGCGACGATCCGCCGTGCCTGGTCCGGCGAGAGGGGGGTGTCCGCCGGGTCGAAGGCGTCACAGACGTCCTGCACGACCTGCGGGAAGGTACGGAAGCCGGTGCGGAGGGCCTGCCGGGCCCGCTCCTCGGCGGCGGCCCGGGTCTCCGGGGCCGGACCGGGGGGCGCGGACAGGTCCGTGTGCCGCCAGTCGAGTGCCGTACGCCAGGTCTCCCCGCCGCGCGCCCAGTACACGAAGACCTGAACGACCCGCCCGGGGTCCTCGCTCCGCGCGCGGAAGTGCCGCTCCGGCCCGCCGTCGCGGTACTCCACGGAGAACGGGCCGTCACCGTCCCGCCAGGTCTGGAGGTAGACCTGCGCCTGGTCGGGGAGGCGCTCGGCGACCACGAAATGGTCGTCGTCGGCACCGATCCGGCGCAGCAGCCCGGCGAGTTCGCCGGCGTCCGGGCGGGAACGGGCCGGGCCGGTCTCGGTCTTGACGGTGATCGCAAGCATGCCTTCAGCGTGCCAGCCGCCACCGACAAACGGCCCGGAGCCGCCGCGTCCGCCTCCGGCCGCCGCGCGCGGGCCCGCCGTTCCGGCATGCGGAGGGGCCGGGCCCAGCCGGCCCGGCCCCGCTCACCCGCCCGTCCGCGGGTGTCAGATCTGCTCGCGCCGCGCCAGCTCGGTGCAGCAGGTGTCCACCATCAGCCGGGTGACCACGTACGGGTCGACGTTGGCGTTCGGCCGCCGGTCCTCGATGTAGCCCTTCTTCTCGACCTCGACCTGCCAGGGGATGCGCACCGAGGCGCCGCGGTCCGAGGCGCCGTAGGAGTACGCGTCCCACGGGGCGGTCTCGTGCGCGCCGGTCAGCCGGTCCTCGATGCCGGTGCCGTACTGGCGGACGTGCTCCAGCGGCTTGCCGTCCTGGCCGAGCGCCTCGCAGGCGGTGATGATCGGGTCGTAGCCCTCACGCATCGCACGGGTGGAGAAGTTGGTGTGCGCGCCCGCGCCGTTCCAGTCGCCCTTGGCCGGCTTGGCGTCCAGCGAGGCGGTGACGCCGTAGTCCTCGGCGACCCGGTGCAGCAGCCAGCGGGCCACCCACATGTGGTCCGAGACCTCCAGCGGCGCCAGCGCGCCGACCTGGAACTCCCACTGGCCGGGCATGACCTCGGCGTTGATGCCGGACAGGCCCAGGCCGGCGGCCAGGCAGAGGTCCAGGTGCTTCTCGACGATCTCCCGGCCGAAGATCGCGCCGGCGCCCACACCGCAGTAGTAGTCGCCCTGCGGCGCCGGGTAGCCGCCGCCCTCGGGGAAGCCGAGCGGGCGGTCGCCCTTGAGGAAGGTGTACTCCTGCTCGATGCCGAACAGCGGCTCCTGGCCGGCGAACTTCTCCGCGACCGGGCGCAGCAGCGCACGGGTGTTGGAGGGGTGCGGCGTCAGGTCGGTGTGCAGCACCTCGCACAGCACCAGCAGGTGGTCGCCGCCGCGGATCGGGTCAGGGCAGCTGAACACCGGCTCCAGTACGAGGTCCGAAGCGTGCCCCTCGGCCTGGTTGGTGCTGGACCCGTCGAAGCCCCACCGGGGCAGCGTGCCGCTGTCGGCCAGAATCCTGGTCTTGGAGCGGAGCGTGGCGGTCGGCTGGGTGCCGTCGATCCAGATGTACTCGGCCTTGATCACGGGGTCCTCTTCACGGTCGGTGCGGGTACGGTGCGGGCGTACCGGAACACCTTCGCAACGTGCCATTTCTCGTCCGTTGCCCGTTTGTGAACCACAGGTTACCGAGCCGGACATCCAGGCGTTTCCAAGGTTTTCTTCGCTGCACGCCTGTGATTGCGTGCCTGGTCAGGGCTGTCTTCCCGCTGTTCCGATGTGACGGAGACCTCAGGCACGGGACTTCGGCGCCCCCCGCGGAGCCGGGGTGTGCCGACGGCCTGCGCTGCCCGGCACCCACCCGTACCCCCGACGGCACCGGCCGCGCAAGCGGCGCCCCGCCCCGTACCCCGGGAGACACTGGCCCCATGACGACCCTGCGCACCGGACTCCTCGGCACCGGCCCCTGGGCGCGGAGGGTGCATGCTCCCGCCCTCGCCGCCCACCCCGGCGTCGAGTTCACCGGCATCTGGGGGCGCCGGGCGGAGGCCGCCGCGGCGCTGGCCCAGGTCCACGGCACCCGCCCGTACGCCGACCCCGACGAGCTGTTCGCGGCCTGCGACGCGGTCGCGATCGCCCTGCCGCCGTCCGTCCAGGCCCCGCTGGCGGTGCGCGCCGCCCGGGCGGGCCGGCATCTGCTCCTGGACAAGCCGGTCGCCACCTCCGTGCCCGAGGCCCGCGCGCTCGCCGACGCCGCCGACCGCGCGGGCGTCGCCTCGGTGGTCTTCTTCACCGCGCGCTTCGGGGCGCAGGAAGGGGAGTGGATCGCCGCCCAGGCCGCGGCCGGCGGCTGGTTCACCGCGCACGCCGACTGGCTCGGCTCGGTCTTCGCCGAGGACAGCTCCAGCCCGTACGCCGAGTCGCCCTGGCGCCGCGCGAAGGGCGGGCTGTGGGACGTCGGGCCGCACGCGCTGTCGGTGCTGCTGCCCGTCCTCGGGGACGCGGAGGCGGTCACCGCCACCCGGGGCCCGGCCGACACCGTGCTGCTGACGATGCGGCACAGCAGCGGCGCGGCCAGTACGGCGACGGTCGGTCTGACCGCCCCGGCCGCGGCCGCCGGTGTCGAGATCACCCTCCGCGGCACCGCCGGCATCACCACCCTGCCCCGCCGCCTGGACGGTCCCGAACCGGCCTACCACCGCGCCGTCGACGCCCTGCTCGCCGCCGCCGGCACCGGACTGCCGAACGCCTGTGACGTCCACTTCGGCCTCCGGGTCACCGAGATCCTGGCCGCGGCGGAGGAGACGCTGCGCCCCCTCATGCCTCAGGAGGCATGACCACATGGCGCATTTGGTCGTGGAGGGCATCAGCGGCGGCCCGTAGCGTCGGGGTGTCATCTGCCGCCCCGGCCCAGGGAGTTACCCCGCCATGACATCCCCCACCGGCTCCGCCGGATACCCCGAGGCCCTGCTCGCCGTCCTCGCCCGGGACCCGTCCCGGACCGTGCTGACCACCGGCGACGGTGGCGAGGAGACCACCGCCGGTGCCCTGTACGACACCGTCCACCGCATGGCGGCGGTGCTCGCCGGGCGGGGGATCGGCCGCGGCCGGACCGTCGGCCTCCTCAGCCGCAACCGCCCCGAGGTACTGGCCGCCCGCTACGCCGCCAACCTGGTCGGCGCCCGCGTCGTCTTCCTCTACGACGGGATGGCCGCCGCGACCCTGGCCCGGATCGCCGCGAGCGTGGAGACCGCCCTGCTGCTCGTCGACCCGGCCCTCCACGACACCGCGCGGGCGCTGCTCCACCACCTCGGCGGCCCGGCCCCCGACGTCATGACCCTGGGCCCGGAGCCCGCGGCAGGCGATCTGGGCCCCGACCTCCTGGCCGCCTGCGCCGCGCTCCCGGCCACACCCGAGGTGCCCGGTGCCGCCCGCCCCGGGGACGACTGGTGCATCCGGCACACCGGCGGCACCACCGGCATCCCCAAGGGCGTACGGATGGCGTACGCCCCGTACACCGACTTGCTCCTGAACCACCGCATGGAAGCCGCGGGCGACCCGCCCCGCTTCCTCGCCTGCACCCCGCTCGCCCACCTCGCGGGCGTCCTGGCCGACGTCACGCTCGCGGCCGGCGGCACCGTCGTCCTGCACCGCGCCTTCGACCCCGCGGCCGTCCTCGCCGCCGTCGCGCGCGACCGCGTCACCCACCTCTGGCTGCTGCCCCCGCTCCTCTACCGCCTCCTCGACGACCCCGCCCTCCCGGCCACCGACCTCAGCTCCCTCACCCGTGTCACCTACGGCGGCTGCCCGGCCTCGCCGTCCCGGCTGCTGCGGGCCGCCGAGGTCTTCGGACCGGTGCTGTACGGGATGTACGGCATGTCCGAGGCGATGACGGTCACCGAGGCCGGCCCGGAGGACCACCGGCCCACCGGGCCCGGCGGCCGGATCACCGTCGGCCGCGCCCTGCCCGGCGTGACGCTCGCCATCCGCGACGCGGACGGGCGGGACCTGCCGGCGGGCGAACGGGGCGAGGTCCATGTGCGCTCGTCCGGGGTGATGGCCGGCTACTGGAAGCAGCCGGAGCTGACCGCGCGGGCGCTGCCCGGCGACGGCTGGCTGCGCACCGGCGACGTCGGGACGCTGGACGACGACGGCCGGCTCTACCTCGTCGACCGGGTCAAGGACGTGATCATCGTCGTCGGCGGCCATGTCCACCCGGCGGAGGTCGAGGACCTGCTGCACACCCACCCGGCGGTCGCCCACTGCGCCGTCTACGGGGTGCGCGGACCGGACGAGACCGAGGAGGTGCACGCCGCGGTCGTGCCCGCGCCGGGTCACCGTGCGGACCCCGCCGCCCTGCGGGCCTTCGTCACCGCGCAATTGGGCGCGCTGTACGCCCCGGCCGCCGTCCATCTCGTCGACGCCATCCCGCTCACCCCCGTCGGCAAACCGGACAAGGCGCGGCTGCGGGCGGGGGCCGGCACGGCCTGACGGGGGCCGCCCCGCGGGGCCCCCGTCCGCACCGCCAAATCCCCCCTGGCCAGGGGCTTTTGTCAGTGGTGGCCACTAGAATGGGAACCAGTCAGTGAGGGTTTTTCCAACGCTCCAGGAGGTCGCCGATGGCCACTGCCACACTCATGACGAAGCCTCTCCCGGCCCACCCACTGCCCAAGAAGCCGCTGCCCGCCGGATGGCCGCGCGAGCGGTACGAATCCCACAACCGCCGCCTGAAGGCCATGCGGCTGGCCATCGCCCTGCTCGACACCGGCGTCTACCGCCCCGAGCAGGCCCACAACCGCAAGATCCGCAGCACCGCGGCCGACATAGGGGTGCACGCCCCGTCCGAGACGACCTGCCGTCTGGTGCGCGCCCTCCTCTACGACAACTGCTGACCGTTCCCGGTGCGTCAACAGGGCGGGGGGGCGCCCGCCGGGGCCCCCGGGGGGGCGCCCCCCCCCGCCGGGCGCGCGCGGG
>NZ_JBSFJF010000107.1:0-19432 GCF_053597915.1 Streptomyces sp. NPDC001219
GCGATCGCAAGGCGGAGGGTCGCCCCGATACTGGGTGTATCGGGGCGAACCCGACAACGCAGCGAGCGTGCGTGCCAGACGCCGCGGGGCAGGCGGGAGTTTGACGACAGGTCCTAGACCCAGCCGTCCAGGCCCGCCATGAAGCCGTCGAAGTCGTCACGGTGGATGGTGTGGCCGGTGCCGGGCACCGTCCGTACCTCGAAGCCCCGCTCGGTCAGCTCGGCGGCCGCCTGCTCGGAGAAGAGGAACCCCTCCCCCGCGAACTGCACCAGGGACGGCACGACCGGCTTCTCGGGCGTGTGGTCGTGCAGGTGGACGGCGGACAGCGCGAGGGCGGTGCCGGTGTCCCAGTCCGCGACGGTGGCCAGTTCGAGGTCGACGTCGGCGTCGCTCCAGCGTGGGTTGAAGGTCCGCACCATCGCCCGGTCGGCGCTCTTGAACGCGACGAACAGGGCCGGGTCGACGGGCTGTCCGAGCCTGGCGAACGACCACGCCGGATCGCTGTACACCGCCCGCCGGGGCTGCAACCGCTCCACCGCCCGGGACAGCGCCAGCGCGCCGAGGGAGTGCCCGAGGACGACCTCGGGCGCGGCGGGCAGGGTCTCCACGAGGTCCTCGGCGAACAGCTCAGCGCCGTACTCGCCACGCGGGCTGCGGCCGTGGCCGCGCAGATCGACGGCGAGCACCCGGTAGCCCCGGGCGGCGAGCGCCGGACCGACCCGGTACCAGGTGCGGTGATCGGACATCATGCCGTGGACCAGCACCGCGACCCGTTCACCGGTGCCCCATTCGTGGGTGTGCAGCTGCATGCCTGCCTCTCCTCGGTTCCCCGTGCGCGCCGGCTCCCGGGGGCCGGTCACGCACCCGGCCCGACGTTACACGTGCCGACGGAGAGCGCCGGTGCGCCGCCACAGCTCCTCGCGCGGCGGCGTGCGCCTCGTCCCGTGGCGGCGCACCGCCTCCGTCCGGCCCCTGCCCGTCGCGGGGCCGGCGCTCACAGCCAGTCCTTCTCGGGGGTGGCCGCGGCGAGGATGTCCCGTGCGCCGGTGCGGAGCGGGGCGCCGTGCGGGACGCACACCGTGTCGAGGTCGTCGAGGGCGGCGAGCCGCCGGAAGGAGGCGATGGCCTCGTCGCGTGCCACGTTGAAGGGGCCGAGGACCGCCCGGGTGCCGTCGGGCGAGGTGCCGATGAGGTCGCCGGGGAAGAGCAGCCGGCTCTCCGGGAGGTGGAGGGCGATCCCGCCGGGGGTGTGCCGGGGACGTGCAGCACCCGCACCGGCTCCGGCCAGCCGTCGAGGCTGTCCCCGTCGTGGAGTTCGGTGTCGACCTCGACGGGGCGCAGCGGCGGGAGTCCGGCGGCCGCGAAATCGGCCATGATCCCTTCGTGCAGCGCCTGCTCCGCGGGGGTGAACACCGGCACGGGTGCGGGTACGGCGGTGCCGCGGATGCAGGGGGCCTCCAGGGCGCCGGCCAGTACGCGGGCGCCGGTGGCGGCGACCAGGTCGGCGGCGGAGCCCATGTGGTCGGGGTGGGAGTGGGTGAGCACGATCTGCCGCAGCTGGTCCGGCCGGCCGCCGAGCCGGGCCAGTGCGCCGAGGACGGCGGGGGCCGAGCCGGGGACGCCGGTGTCGACCGCGGCGTAGCCGTCGTCGGGGAGGGCGACGAGGTACACGTGCCCGACGGGGAAGGGGAGTTGCCAGACGGTGGGGGTGATCGCGGTGAGTGCGTCCATGGCCCGGACGCTAGCCGGACCGGTCCGGCGGCCGCCTGAGTTGCGCCGTCGGCGGATCGCGCGGGCAGCGGAAGCACCCCGGTACACACGAGGGCCGGAAGGCGGCCGGAACCTGTCTTGCCTTTGGTGCGTCTCATCGCCGAACCAAGGAGGCATGTCATGCGAGGATCCCACCTCTCCCGCACCCGTACGCTCACCGCCGTGCTCACGCTGGCGGTGTCCGGCGCCGTCGTCCTCACCGGCTGCGGCCAGAAGCAGCAGACCGTGGGCAGCGCGCCGCCGCCGAAGAAGCCGGACGCCTTCGAGCAGCGGGCGGACCAGATCGTGCGGCACTGGCCGAAGGTCTCCCCGGTGTCCGGGCGCCAGCAGGCGATACTGCCGCTGGCCGACGCGGAGCGCCCCGGGAAGAAGGACGTACGGGAGATCACCGTCACCGTCGGGCACAGCGCCTGCGATGTCCGCTTCGGTGCCCGCAGCCACGAGTCGAAGGACCTGGTGGTGGTCACCGGCTGGGGCAAGCGGAAGAGCTCCAAGGGGATGTGCACCGAGCAGCTGGCCACCGACAAGGTGAAGGTGCGGCTCAAGAGCGCGCTGGGTGACCGCAAGGTCGTGGACGCGGCCACCGGCAAGGAACTCTTCAAGAACTGACGGCCGGTCCGACGTGGCGGTGGGCTCGCTCCGCGGGTCCGCCGCCGGGGGCGTTCCACGCCCTAGGCTCCTCGGCATGAGCCCTTCCACCGCCACCACCACCCACGTCGAACTGCCCGAGCTGCTGGAGTTCGTCCGCCCCCGTCACCGCGCGATCCTGCTCACCCGCCGCAACGACGGCACCCCGCAGGGCTCGCCGCTGACCTGCGGGGTGGACGACTCCGGGCGGCTGGTGATGGCGACGTATCCGGAGCGCGCCAAGGCCCGCAACGCCCGCCGGGTCGCTTCGGTCAGCGTCATCGTGCTGTCCGACGAGTGGAACGGCCCGTGGGTGCAGGTCGACGGCGAGGCGGAGGTCATCGACACCCCGGACGCCATCGAGCCGCTCGTCGAGTACTACCGCAACATCGCCGGTGAGCACCCGGACTGGGACCAGTACCGGGAGGCGATGCGCAAGCAGGGCAAGTCGCTGATCCGGGTGACGCCGCTGCGCTGGGGGCCGGTCGCGACCGGCGGATTCCCGGCCCGGCTCACCGAGGGCGGCTAGCCCGCACCGCGGCGCCCCGTACCGGCCGGGCCAGGCGTCAACGGGTGGTGCGGGTACCGCCGTTGACGTTCAGGACCTGGCCGGTGAGGTGCCGGGCCGCCGGGGACGCCAGGAAGGCCACCGTTCCCGCGATGTCGTCCGGGGACCCGGCGCGGCCCACCGCCGCGGCGGCCACCAGCCGGTCGCGGCGCTCGTCGGTGAGCCGGTCGCGGAAGAACTCGGTGTCGGCGATGTAGCCCGGCGCGACGACGTTGGCGGTGATGTCGCGGGGGCCGAGGGTCCGGGACAGTTCGGCGTTCCAGGAGGCGAGACCGGCCTTGGCCGCCCCGTAGGCGCCGGCGCCCTGGTCGGCGGCGATCGACCCGATGTGGACGACCGCGCCGCCGGCCGCCAGACGGCCGTCCAGGGCCCTGGTGGTCAGGACGGCGCTGACCAGGTTGGCGTCCAGGTTGGCGCGGAAGTCCCGGGCGTAGGAGGCCAGATCGGTGGCCTCCTCCCGGCCGAGGTCGGTGTTGCCGCCCGCGTTGTTGACCAGGACGTCGATCCGTTCGGGGAGCCGGGCGAGCAG
The DNA here is from genome assembly GCF_053597915.1 of Streptomyces sp. NPDC001219. Classification (NCBI taxonomy): domain Bacteria; kingdom Bacillati; phylum Actinomycetota; class Actinomycetes; order Kitasatosporales; family Streptomycetaceae; genus Streptomyces; species Streptomyces sp. NPDC001219. The sequence continues at coordinate 3,495 of NZ_JBSFJF010000107.1, forward strand.
CCCGGTGAGCGACGCCGGGTCGGTGTGGTCGCAGACCAGCGGGCGGACGGTGGGCCGGCCGGCCGCGGTCTCCTCCAGGGGTGCGGTCCGCCGGCCGGTGACCAGGACCTTGTCGCCCTGGTCGGCGAAGTGGTGGGCGACGGCGCGTCCGATGCCGGTTCCGCCGCCGGTGACCAGGATGGTGCGTGACATATGCTGAGCTCCGTCCATCACGTTCAGGTCTAAATTTAGAGCTGAACATAACATCGCCGGGAGGGCCCGTGGCAAGAGAACCCGAGGCACAGGACCACCACGGGCGGCACGCCCCGTACCCCGTGGAGGAGATCGCCGCCGCCTGGGAACGCGAGCGCCCCGGCACCCCGGTCTCCTCGATCGGGATCGTGACGCCCATCTGGCAGCTGGCGAAGCTGCTGGGCGACGACCGGCGGCGGGTGCTGGCCCGCGCCGGGATGGACCCGGCCACCCTCGACCTGCTCAGCGTGCTCCGCCGCAGCGGCCCGCCCTACACACTGACCACCCGTGAACTGGGCCGCCGCTCCATGGTCACCGCGGGCGCCGTCTCCCAGCGGGTGGCCCGCGCCGAGCGCGAGGGGCTGGTGACCCGCCGGCCCGGCGAGGGCCGCCCGCGGACGGTCCTGGTCGAGCTGACCCCGGCCGGCCACGAACGGGTCGAGGCCACCGTCGGCCAAGTACTGCACCGCGAGGCGGAGTTGATCGACGGCCTCACCCCCGCGCAGCAGGAGCAGCTCGCCGGTCTGCTGCGGATTCTGCTCCAGGACACCCAGCGCAAGCTCGGCGACGACCGGATCAGCCAGGTCGGCGAGGCCTGACGGGTACCACGCCCGCCGGTCAGCCGCGCGGCGCCGGGAGCGCCAGGGAGGGGAAGAGCGCCTCGTCGGGGAGCCCGAGCTGCGCCCGGAAGGCCGCCCGGCCCGCCGCGGTGACGGTGAGGATGCGGGTGGCGAGCGCCTTGACGACCCAGCCGCGCTCCAGGGAGTGCCGGTAGAGCGCGGCACCGACCGCACCGGAGAGATGCTGGCGGCGCACCGTCCAGTCGAGGCAGGTGCGGACATGGGCCCGGTGGGCGGCCGGCGGCACGGCGTCGGGGACGCCGAGCCCGGCGAGCCAGTCGGCGCCTGCCGCGGTCAGCACCAGCCCGTAGTCCCGCGCCAGCAGGCCGCGTTCGGTCATCGACTCGGCGATGGCGACCCCCAGGGCACCGGCGATGTGGTCGTAGCAGGTCCGGGCGTGGTGCAGCGCCCGGCGCTGGTTGGCCTCGGCCAGGGAGCGGATCGGGACCTGGCGGTAGGGGGCGAGGCCGGCGAGGTTCTCCAGGGTCTCGGCGGTATCCGGCCCGGCCAGCCGTACGTAGCGCCGCCGCCCCTGGCGCTCCTCGGCGAGCAGTCCGCCGGCGACCAGGAGGTTGAGGTGTTCGGTGGTGGTGGACGGCGCCACCGCGGCGTACTCGGCCAGTTCGCCCGCGGTCCAGGTGCCGCCGTCGAGCAGGGCCATACAGATCGCGGCACGGGTACGGTCCGCGAGCAGCGCCGCGAGGGCGGCCAGATCGGGGGTCTCCGCGACGCTTTCCTGATCGGCGTCCCATCGTTTCATGTACACAGAGTAACCTCTGATAACATTTCGGTGAGCACCGAATCAACCGGCTTCTATCCTCGGCACCATGAAAGGCGCGCTGGAGAAAAGCAGTTCGGTCGCCCCGGCGCTGCTGTCCACCGAGAACGACGACGGGACATTCGTGCTGGTCGAGCTGCGCATCCGGTGGGAGCTCGGACCGGTCGTCAGCGTCTGGCTGCCGACCCGCGGCCGGACCGCGCGCAACCTCGCGGTCCGCCCGGACGTGGTCTTCAATCTGCCGCCGGACGGGACGCGGACCGAGGAGGGGGCGGGTGCCCCGCCGTCCGCGGACGCGCCGTGGACGGAGCCGTCCGAGCTGGTGCGACCGCCCCGACTGGTGCACTGTCCGGTGCAGTTGGAGGCGCGGCGGGTCGGCGAGCGGACGGTCACCGACGGCGCGTGGACGCAGATCGAGGCGCAGGTGCTGCGGGTGCACGCCGATCCGCGGTGGGTGCTGCCGCCCGGCGGCCGGCGGACCGACCTGGGGGCCTGGCATCCGCCGGTGCACGACTTCCGGCCGCCGGGCACTCCCCCGCCGCGGCCCGTACCGGCGTCCGCTCGGGAGACGGCACGGCAGTTGGAGCGGCGTTTCCCGGCCGCCCGCGGCGGTGCCTAGGCGCCGCACCCGGGGGTGAAGACGCCGCGGCGCCTGTCCTCCGGTCGGGGGAGGAGGCAGGCGCCGCGGTTGTTCCGCACGACGTTGTACGGGACATCGGGGGACGTCCGGTCACACGGTCAGTGCCCGGTCCGTCGGCTTGATGGGAGCCGGCAGGGCGCTGGCTCCGGTCAGGAAGCGGTCCACGCCCTTGGCGGCGGAACGGCCCTCGGCGATGGCCCACACGATCAGGGACTGGCCGCGCCCGGCGTCACCGGCGACGAACACACCGGGAACGTTGGTGGCGAAGTCGCCGTCACGGGCGACGTTGCCGCGCTGGTCGAGCTCCAGGCCGAACTGCTCGACCAGGCCGTTCTCCTGGTCGGTGCCGGTGAAGCCCATGGCGAGGGTGACCAGCTGGGCCGGGATCTTCCGCTCGGTGCCGGGCTTCGGCTCCGGGCGGCCGTCCTTGAACTCCACCTCGGTCAGGTGCAGCCACTGGACGTTGCCGTCCTCGTCGCCCTCGAAGTGGGTGGTGGAGACGGAGTAGACCCGCTCGCCGCCCTCCTCGTGCGCGGAGGTGACCTTGTAGAGCATCGGGAAGGTCGGCCAGGGCTGGTTGGCGTTCCGCTCCTCGCCCGGCTTGCCCATGATCTCCAGCTGGGTGACCGAGGCCGCGCCCTGGCGGTGGGCGGTGCCGACGCAGTCCGCGCCGGTGTCGCCGCCGCCGATGACGACCACGTGCTTGCCCTCGGCGCTGATCGGGGCGACCGTCAGGTCCCCCTCCTGCACCTTGTTGGCGAGCGGGAGGTACTCCATCGCGAAGTGGATGCCGTTCAGCTCACGGCCGGGCACCGGCAGATCGCGGGAGGTGGTGGAACCGGCGGCGATGACGACGGCGTCGTAGCGCTTGCGCAGCTTCTTGGCGTCGAGGTCGCGGCCGATCTCCACCTCGGTGCGGAACTTGGTGCCCTCCGCGCGCATCTGCTCGATGCGGCGGTTGATGTGGCGCTTCTCCATCTTGAACTCGGGGATGCCGTAGCGGAGGAGGCCGCCGATACGGTCCGCGCGCTCGTAGACGGCGACGGTATGGCCGGCCCGGGTCAGCTGCTGGGCGGCGGCCAGGCCCGCCGGGCCCGAGCCGATGACGGCGACGGTCTTGCCGGACAGGCGCTCGGGCGGCTGCGGGGTGACGTCCCCGTTGTCCCACGCCTTGTCGATGATGGAGACCTCGACGTTCTTGATGGTCACCGGCGGCTGGTTGATGCCCAGCACACAGGCGGCCTCACAGGGCGCGGGGCAGAGGCGACCGGTGAACTCCGGGAAGTTGTTGGTCGCGTGCAGCCGCTCGCTGGCCTCGGTCCAGTCCTCGCGGTAGGCGTAGTCGTTCCACTCGGGGATGAGGTTTCCGAGCGGGCAGCCGTTGTGGCAGAACGGGATACCGCAGTCCATGCAGCGCGACGCCTGCTTGCTGATGATCGGCAGCAGGGAGCCGGGCTGGTAGACCTCGTTCCAGTCCTTGACGCGCTCCTCGACGGGGCGGGTCTTGGCGATCTCGCGCTCGTGGTTCAGGAAGCCCTTGGGGTCAGCCATTGGTCGCCGCCTCCATCATCTTCTCGTGGGTCTCGGACTCGGAGAGTCCGGCCTGCTCAGCGGCGTCCTTGGCGACGAGCACTGCCTGGTAGGTGGGCGGGATGACCTTGGAAAAGCGCGCGGCCGCGGCATCCCAGTCGGCGAGGAGCTTCTCGGCCACGGTCGAGCCGGTCTCCTCCTGGTGGCGCTGCACGACGTCGTGCAGCCACTGCTTGTCGTCGTCGTTCAGCGGGTTGACCGCGTCGACGAGCTCCTTGTTGACGTTGGCCGGGTCGAGGTCGATGACGTAGGCGAAGCCGCCGGACATACCGGCCGCGAAGTTGCGGCCCGTCTCGCCCAGCACGACCGCGTTGCCGCCGGTCATGTACTCGCAGCCGTGGTCGCCGACGCCCTCGGAGACCACCGTGGCACCGGAGTTGCGGACGCAGAAGCGCTCGCCGACCCGGCCGCGGAGGTACAGCTCGCCGCCGGTTGCGCCGTAGGCGAGGGTGTTGCCGGCGATGGTGGAGTACTCGGCGAGGTGGTCGGCGCCGCGGTCCGGGCGGACGACGACCCGGCCGCCGGACAGGCCCTTGCCGACGTAGTCGTTGGCGTCGCCCTCCAGGCGCAGCGTGATGCCGCGCGGCAGGAACGCGCCGAAGGACTGGCCGGCCGAGCCGGTGAAGGTGATGTCGACGGTGTCGTCGGGCAGGCCCGCGCCGCCGAACTTCTTGGTGACCTCGTGGCCGAGCATGGTGCCGACGGTCCGGTTGATGTTCCGGATCGCGACCTGGGCCCGCACCGGCTGGGCGGCCTCGGCGGTGTCCGCGGACAGCGCGTCGGCGGAGAGCTTGATCAGCTCGTTGTCGAGCGCCTTCTCCAGGCCGTGGTCCTGCTCGATGACCTGGTGGCGGACGGCACCCTCGGGCAGCTCGGGGACGTGCAGCAGCGGGGCCAGGTCCAGGCCCTGCGCCTTCCAGTGGTCCACCGCGCGGGCGGTGTTCAGCAGCTCGGCGTGGCCGATGGCCTCGTCGAGGCTGCGGAAGCCCAGCTCGGCGAGGATCTCACGGACCTCCTCGGCGATGAACTGGAAGAAGTTGACGACGTACTCGGCCTTGCCGTTGAACCGCTCGCGCAGCGCCGGGTTCTGGGTGGCGATACCGACCGGGCAGGTGTCCAGGTGGCAGACGCGCATCATGACGCAGCCGGAGACGACCAGCGGGGCGGTCGCGAAGCCGTACTCCTCGGCGCCCAGCAGGGCGGCGATGACGACGTCGCGGCCGGTCTTGAGCTGGCCGTCGGTCTGCACCACGATGCGGTCGCGCAGGCCGTTGAGCAGCAGCGTCTGCTGGGTCTCGGCCAGGCCCAGCTCCCAGGGGCCGCCCGCGTGCTTGAGCGAGGTGAGCGGGGAGGCACCCGTACCGCCGTCGTGGCCGGAGATCAGGACCACGTCCGCGTGCGCCTTGGAGACACCCGCGGCGACCGTGCCGACGCCGACCTCGGAGACCAGCTTCACGTGGATGCGGGCCTGCGGGTTGGCGTTCTTGAGGTCGTGGATCAGCTGAGCCAGGTCCTCGATGGAGTAGATGTCGTGGTGCGGCGGCGGGGAGATCAGGCCGACGCCCGGGGTGGAGTGCCGGGTCTTGGCGACCCACGGGTAGACCTTGTGGCCGGGCAGCTGGCCGCCCTCGCCGGGCTTGGCGCCCTGGGCCATCTTGATCTGGATGTCGTCGGAGTTGACCAGGTACTCGCTCGTCACACCGAAGCGGCCGGAGGCGACCTGCTTGATGGAGGAGCGGCGCGCCGGGTCGTAGAGCCGCTCGGGGTCCTCGCCGCCCTCACCGGTGTTGGACTTGCCGCCCAGCTGGTTCATGGCGATGGCGAGGGTCTCGTGCGCCTCCTGGGAGATGGAGCCGTACGACATGGCGCCGGTGGAGAAGCGCTTGACGATCTCGGACGCCGGCTCGACCTCCTCGATCGGGATCGAGGGGCGGTCGGCGGCGAAGGAGAACAGGCCGCGCAGCGTCATCAGCCGCTCGGACTGCTCGTTCACCCGGTCCGTGTACTGCTTGAAGATGTCGTAGCGGCGCGAGCGGGTGGAGTGCTGGAGCCGGAAGACGGTGTCCGGGTCGAAGAGGTGCGGCTCGCCCTCGCGGCGCCACTGGTACTCGCCGCCGATGTCCAGCGCACGGTGCGTGGCGGCGATGCCGGAGGCCGGGTAGGCCTTGGCGTGCCGGGCTGCGACCTCCTTGGCGATGATGTCCAGGCCGGCGCCGCCGATCTTGGTGGCGGTGCCGTGGAAGTACTTCTCGACGAACGCCTCGTCCAGGCCGACGGCCTCGAAGACCTGCGCGCCGCGGTAGGAGGCGACGGTCGAGATGCCCATCTTGGACATGACCTTCAGGACGCCCTTGCCGAGCGCCTTGATGAGGTTCTTGATGGCGTCCTCGGCCTCGACACCGGGCAGGAAGGTGCCGGCCCGGACCAGGTCCTCGACCGACTCCATGGCCAGGTACGGGTTGACGGCCGCGGCACCGAAGCCGATGAGCAGCGCGACATGGTGCACCTCGCGCACATCGCCGGCCTCGACGAGCAGACCGACCTGGGTGCGCTCCTTGGTGCCGATGAGGTGGTGGTGGACCGCGGCGGTGAGCAGCAGCGACGGGATCGGCGCGTGCTCGGCGTCGGAGTGGCGGTCGGAGAGCACGATCAGCCGGGCGCCGTCGTCGATGGCGGCGTCGGCCTCGGCGCAGATCTCCTCGATCCGGGCGGCCAGCGACTCGCCGCCGCCGGAGACCCGGTAGAGGCCGGAGAGGGTCACGGCCTTCATGCCGGGCATGTCGCCGTCGGCGTTGATGTGGACGAGCTTGGCCAGCTCGTCGTTGTCGATGACCGGGAACGGCAGGGTCACGCTGCGGCAGGAGGCCGCGGTGGGCTCCAGGAGGTTGCCCTGGGGGCCGAGCGAGGAGATCAGCGAGGTGACCAGCTCCTCGCGGATGGCGTCCAGCGGCGGGTTGGTGACCTGCGCGAAGAGCTGGGTGAAGTAGTCGAAGAGCAGCCGGGGGCGCTCGGAGAGCGCGGCGATCGGCGAGTCGGTGCCCATCGAGCCGATCGGCTCGGCGCCGGCCTTGGCCATCGGGGCGAGGATGACCCGCAGCTCCTCCTCGGTGTAGCCGAAGGTCTGCTGGCGGCGGGTGACCGAGGCGTGGGTGTGCACGATGTGCTCCCGCTCGGGCAGGTCCGCTAGCTCGATCAGACCGGAGTCCAGCCACTCCTGGTAGGGCTGCTCGGCGGCGAGCTGCGCCTTGATCTCGTCGTCCTCGATGATGCGGCCCTCGGCGGTGTCCACCAGGAACATCCGGCCGGGCTGCAGGCGGCCCTTGCGGACGACCTTGGCGGGGTCGATGTCCAGGACGCCGACCTCGGAGGAGAGCACGACCAGGCCGTCGTCGGTGACCCAGTAGCGGCCGGGGCGCAGACCGTTGCGGTCCAGGACCGCGCCGACCTGGACGCCGTCGGTGAAGGTGACACAGGCCGGGCCGTCCCAGGGCTCCATCATCGTGGAGTGGAACTGGTAGAAGGCGCGCCGGGCCGGGTCCATCGAGGGGGAGTTCTCCCACGCCTCGGGGACCATCATCAGCACGGAGTGCGGCAGCGAGCGGCCGCCGAGGTGGAGCAGCTCCAGGACCTCGTCGAAGGACGCGGAGTCGGAGGCGTCCGGGGTGCAGACCGGGAACAGCCGCTCCAGGTTCTCGGCGTTCTCCTTGCCGAAGAGCTTGGTGGCCAGCTGCGACTCCCGCGCCCGCATCCAGTTGCGGTTGCCCTTGACCGTGTTGATCTCGCCGTTGTGCGCGACGAAGCGGTACGGGTGGGCCAGCGGCCAGCTCGGGAAGGTGTTGGTGGAGAACCGCGAGTGGACCAGCGCGACGGCGGTGGCGAAGCGGCGGTCGGAGAGGTCCGGGAAGAAGGGCTCCAGCTGGCCGGTGGTCAGCATGCCCTTGTAGACGATCGTCCGGGCGGACAGCGAGGGGAAGTAGACCCCGGCCTCCCGCTCGGCGCGCTTGCGCAGCGCGAAGGCCTTGCGGTCCAGCGCCAGACCGGTGTTCTTGCCGTCGCCGACGAAGAGCTGGGAGAAGGCCGGCATGGTGGCGCGCGCGCCGTTGCCCAGCAGCTGCGGGGCGACCGGGACGACGCGCCAGCCGATGACGTCCAGGCCCTCCTCGGCGGCGATCGTCTCGATGCGCGAGACGGCCTCGGCCGCTTCCTGGGCCTCGGACGGGAGGAAGGCGATGCCGACGGCGTAGGCGCCGGCGTCGGGGAGCTCGAAGGTGACGTTCTCGCGAAGGAACGCGTCCGGCACCTGGAGCAGGATGCCGGCGCCGTCGCCCGAGTCGGGCTCGGAGCCGGTGGCACCGCGGTGCTCCAGATTCGTCAGGACGGTGAGCGCCTGCTCGACCAGTGCGTGGCTGGCCTCGCCGGTGAGGGTGGCCACGAAGCCGACGCCACAGGCGTCGTGCTCATTGCGGGGGTCGTACATCCCCTGCTGGGCGGGGCGGCCGTCCATGGGCGACCAGGCGGCGGCGTCGCTGCTGCTGGTGGTCGCGGAGTGCGTGGACGCGAAACGCATCGGCTCTCCCAACGTCGTAGTGGCAATCGGGGTACCTCCCGGGCCTTCGAGGCCCGGGGGAATTGCCGAGGGACGACGTTGGCCCTCCGCGAAATTTCGTGCAGGTTACAGGATGACTCCCTTCTCAAAAAGCGAAAAGGGGCTTCCAACATGCGGACACCGCACCTGCGGTGAAGTCAGTACGCGGACGGATACGGGGCCGTCCAGCAAGGCGGCGTTCGGCGAGCGACATTGCCCGCGACGCCTGAGCCTTATGCCCGGCCGTCAACAAACCGAAACCGCTGGGTAACGCTGTAATTATGCAGTCACCCGTATGACACGTCAGCCTACGACGGTTCCGAACAGTGCTCCCAGGACGTACGTCACACCCGCCGCGGCGCCGCCGAGGGCGAGCTGCCGCAGCCCGCTGAACCACCAGGAGCGCGCCGTCACCCGCGCCACGACCGCCCCGCAGACGAACAGTCCGGCCAGGGCGAGCAGCACCGCGGGCCAGATCGCGGAGGCCCCCAGCAGGTACGGCAGCACCGGCAGCAGCGCACCCAGCGCGAACGAGCCGAAGGAGGAGACCGCGGCGACAGCGGGCGACGGAAGGTCGGACGGGTCGATGCCCAGCTCCTCGCGCGCGTGGATCTCCAGGGCCTGCTCCGGGTCCCTGGAGAGCTGCTCGGCGACCTGCCGGGCGAGCCCCGGCTCGACCCCGCGGGACTCGTAGAGCGCCGCCAGCTCCTCCAGCTCGTCCTTCGGGTGCTTGCGCAGCTCGGCGCGCTCGATGTCCAGCTCGGCCTCCACCAGCTCACGCTGCGAGGCGACCGAGGTGTACTCCCCCGCCGCCATCGAGAAGGCGCCGGCCGCCAGACCCGCGAGGCCGGTGATGACGATCGCCTGCTGCGAGAGCGCACCGCCGGCGGCGCCCGTCATCAGGGCGACGTTCGAGACCAGCCCGTCCATCGCGCCGAAGACGGCGGGGCGCAGCCAGCCGCCGTTCACATCGCGGTGGGTGTGGTTGTCACGGTGGGCCACATGCGTCGGCGCCGCGGCATCCATGATCTCCATGACGGACATATCGGTACCTACTCCCTGCGAGCGAGGTGTGGGCCGATGGCGGCGCTTCCCCCTCCAACGCTTCGACGCTATGCGGGAATTACCCTCCGCCGCTAGCAAGGAAGGCCGAACTTACCGCGCTGACCTGCGGCTTTTCCGCGCGGCCGGGGATGAGATCCGGGTCACACGGGCGCGCGGGGCCGCTCGGACGCGGCGCTCCGGGGCCGTCCGGGCGAGTCGACCGGGTGACCCTGCCGCCCGGGACAGGAGAGCCGGGCCGTCGCGTGGCACGGATACAGCGCAGCGGTCCGCCGCCGGGCGGTGCCCCCGCGTCCCCGGCGGCGGTCCGGCCCGTACGACAGAACGGCACGCACATGAGCGCAGCGCACCCGCCGTCCGCGGTTCCGGCCGGGTCCGGGGCGGGCGGCGCCCTCCGCGACCGGACCCGCGGCGCGCTGCCCGCGCCCGCCGTCGGTGCCCCCTCCCCCACCGTGGAAGGACTCACCCGCCCATGACCTACGCAAGCGAGCAGACCCCGGCCACGGCGCACGCCCCCGAGGCGCAGGCCACCCGGATACTGCCGGTCACCCCCGTCACCGCGGTCGCGAAGCCGTCGTCCGCGCCTCCGGTGCCGTCCCCCGCGCCGGTCCCGCCGTCCCTGGAGGACCGGGCGGTCGGCGCCCTGGTGGGTGCCGCGGTCGGCGACGCGCTCGGCGGGGCGGTGGAGGGCCGGACGCCGGAGGAGATCGTGCGGCGGCACGGCGGCCGCGTCGAGGGCGTCGTCGGCCCGTTCCACGACGACTGGCGCACCGCCCGCCCGCTCGCGCCGTACCACAAGGGCGACGGCCACGTCACCGACGACACCCTGATGACCCATGCGCTGGTGCGGGTCTACGAGGCGGTGCGCGATCACCTCGACGCCTATGACATCGCCGACCACCTGGTGCCGGATCTGATCGGCACCCCGCGCTGGATTCCGGAGCTGGAGGCCGAGGCGCTGCCGGTGCAGCGGATCTTCCTGGCCGAGAAGTGGATCGTGGCGCGGCTGCACTACGGGCACGCCGACCCGCGCGAGGCGGGCGTCGGCAACATCGTCAACGGTGGTGCGGCGATGTACATGGCGCCGGTCGGCATCGTCAACGCCGGCAACCCGGACCGGGCCTACGCGGAGGCGCTGGACATCGCCGGGGCCCACCAGTCCTCGTACGGGCGGGAGGCGGCGGGGGTGTTCGCCGCCGCGGTGGCCGCCGCGTTCGTCCCGGACGCCACCCCGTCCTCGGTCGTCGTGCAGGCGCTGCGGCTGGCCAAGGACGGCACCCGGGCCGCGATCGAGGCGGTCTGCGAGGCGGCGTCCGCGGTGTCCGGCCCCGAGGAGGCGCTGCTCCCGCTGCGTGCGGCCGTCGCCCCCTTCGACACCGTGGGCCCGGACTACCGCAACCCGTCGCTGGGCGCCCGGCGGCCCTCCCGGCTGCACGCCGTCGAGGAACTCCCCATCGCCCTGGGCATGCTGCTGATCGGCGGCGGCGACTACCGGACCACGGTCCTCGGCTCGGTCAACTACGGCCGCGACTGCGACGCGATCGCCGCGATGAGCGGCGCGCTGGTCGGCGCCCTGCGCGGCGCGGCGGCGGTGCCGGCCGAGTGGAGCGCGGAGGTCGCCCGCGCCAGCCGCCTCGATCTGCAGGCGCCCGGGGCCGCGCTGGCCACCGTCGCCCGCGAGATCTTCACCCGCGACCGGGCCCGCGCCCGCACCCATGAGCAGGCCTTCACCGCGATCTCGGCCATCCCCGCGATGACGGAGACGGGCGAACGGTGACGCCCACGGCGGTGGCCGCCCGGCCGCCGGGGCCAGACAGCACAGCGCCGGGCGGACCCGGTATCTCGGGTCCGCCCGGCGCATACGGCGGCCGGTGGCCGCCTCAGAGCTTCTTGGTGCTTCCGCTGCCGGCGGGCTTGGCGTCCGCGTCCGGTGCGCCCTCGGCGTCGGCGTCGGCCTCGGCCTTCTGCTCGCCGGGCTCGTCCGCCGCGGTCTCCGCGGCACCGTCGGCGCCGGACTCCGCCGTGCCGTCGTCAGCCGTGGCCTTCGCCTCGGGCTTCTCCGCCGGGGCCTCGTCCTTCGCGGCACCGTCGTCCGCGCCGTCCTCGCCCTCCACGGGCTGTGCGCCCGGTTCGACGACCGCTTCCCGGCCGGGTGCCTTCTTGGCGGAGATCACGAAGTAGACGACCGCGAGCACCAGGATGATCAGCGCGGTCCAGACGTTCAGCCGCAGGCCCAGGATGTGGTGCGCCTCGTCGACCCGCATGTACTCGATCCAGGCGCGGCCCGCGCAGTAGGCGGCGACGTACAGCGCGAAGGCCCGCCCGTGGCCGAGCTTGAAGCGCTTGTCGGCCCAGATCACCAGCGCCGCGACGCCGATGCACCAGAGGCACTCGTAGAGGAAGGTCGGGTGGTAGGTGCCGCCGATGCGGCCGATGGACGGGTCGGAGCTGATCTCCAGCGCCCACGGCACATCGGTCGGCTTGCCGTACAGCTCCTGGTTGAACCAGTTGCCCCAACGGCCGATCGCCTGCCCGAGGGCCAGGCCGGGCGCCAGCGCGTCGGCGTACGCGGGGAGCGGGATACCGCGCCGGCGGCAGCCGATCCAGGCGCCGACCGCGCCGAGGGCCACCGCGCCCCAGATACCGAGGCCGCCCTCCCACACCTTGAAGGCGTCGAGCGGGTGGCCGTTCGGCCCGAAGTACGGCTCGTACGTCGTGATGACGTGGTAGAGACGGCCGCCGACCAGCCCGAAGGGCACGGCCCATACGGCGATGTCGGCGACGGTTCCGGAGCGGCCACCGCGCTGCACCCAGCGCTTGTTGCCGAGCCAGACACCGACGAAGACGCCGATGATGATGCAGAACGCGTAGCCGCGCAGCGGGATCGGGCCGAGATGTACGACACCGACCGACGGGCTGGGAATGAATGCGAGGTCCATGGCAGGGACGACGCTACCGCGCCGGGCGGGGTCGGCGGCAACCCGGCCCGGCTACGGCTGCGTAACGACCCCGTCCCCGCGCCGTGACGCTGTGTGTCCGGCGCGGCCGCGGCGCCCATGGACCCCGCCCCTCTAGGACGAGGGCCCGGCTCCCGGGCCGGTCAGGCCCGCCGGGGGTGCGGCGTTCCGGCCCGTCGGCTCGGCCTGGGGTGTGGCGCTCCTGCCGTTGTGGTGCCGGCCCTGGGACGACGGGCCCGTGTGCGGTGCCGTGCTCTTCTTCCCGGGCTGCCCGGCCTTGTTGGCGTCCAGCACCATCTTCTTGAGGTCCGCGGGGGTCAGCCGGCCGCCCTTCTCCTTGGAGAGGTCCTTGCCGTTGAGCAGGACGGTGGGGGTGCCGCGGAATCCGGAGCCGGCGAAGGCGTCGCTGGACTTCTGCACGAAGCGGTTGTAGGTGCCGTCGTTGACGCACTTGGTGAAGGCGGGGGTCACCAACCCCTTGACCTTGCCCGCGAGTTGGAGGAGGTACTGCTTGTTCGCGAACTTGTCCTGCGGCTCGGGCGGCTGGTGGGAGTAGAGGACGTCGTGGTAGGCGCGGAACTTCCCGGCGTCCTGCGCGCACAGGGCGGCGTTGGCGGCGTTGCGGGAGCCCTGGCCGCCGGCGTTGCCGTCGATGATGGTCACGAGGTGGTACTCGCTCCGGAGCCGGCCGGCGTCCTCCAGCTCATGGATGACCGGGCGGAAGCCGGTCTCGAACTGCTGGCAGGCCGGGCAGCGGAAGTCCTCCCACACCGTGAGTGTGGAGGGCGCGTCGGCCGCGCCGACCGGGACGGCGGGCTTGGCACCGTCGCTGGCCTTCTTGGGGACGGCGACCTCGTTGTCGTTGGCGGCGGGTTCCTCGGAGGACGACGACGCCCAGACGGCGATGCCGCCGGCCACCGCCAGCACCGCCACCACGGCGCCCGCGACGATCGCCTGACGGCCGCGCCGGGCGCGCGCCCTCTCCCTCGCCCGCTCTTCCTGGAGTCGCTCGCGGGCGGATTTCTTACCCTCTTGATTCTTCTGGCTCACGCCCCCGCACAACGAGGCGGAGGGGTGCCGCCGCACCCCTCCGCACCGATGTTCGCCCTATCGAGGGACAGCGACCGGACTTCCGTCTCTCCCGCCCGGCCGCGCGCTGCGCCCCCTAGGAGCGCTTGCGGACGCCCTCGGCCAGCTCGCCTGCCAGGGCGCGGACCCCGGCGAGACCGGCCGCCAGGTCGCCGTCCGCCGACAGCAGCAGCTTGACGAACGCCGAGCCGACGATCACCCCGTCCGCGAACCGGGCCACCTCGGCGGCCTGTTCGGCGTTGGAGACCCCGAGGCCGACGCAGACCGGCAGCTCGGTGGTCGCCTTGGTGCGCCCCACGAGGTCCTGCGCCTGCTCGCCCACCGACTCACGGGTGCCCGTGACGCCCATCAGCGAGGCGGCGTACACGAAGCCGGAGCCGGCCGCCGTGATCTCGGCGAGCCGGGCGTCCTTGCTGCTGGGGGCGACGACGAAGACGGTGGCGAGACCGTGCTTGTCGGCGTGCTCCCGCCAGGTCGCGGACTCCTGGACGGGCAGGTCGGGCAGGATGCAGCCCGCGCCGCCCGCCTCGGCCAGCTCGGCGGTGAAGCGCGCGATGCCGTAGCGGTCGATCGGGTTCCAGTAGGTCATGACGAGGACGGGCTTGCCGGTGGCCGCGTGGGCCTCGCGCACGGTCCGCAGGACGTCGGCGATCTTGACCCCGCCCCGCAGGGCGATGTCGTCGGCGGTCTGGATGACGGGGCCGTCGAGGACCGGGTCGCTGTGCGGCAGCCCGATCTCCACGACGTCCGCGCCGCCGTCGAAGACCGCCTTGGCCGCCTCGATGCCGCCGTCGACGGTCGGGAACCCGGCCGGCAGGTAGGCGACGAGCGCGGACCGGCCCTCGGCCTTCGCCGCGGCGAGGGTGTCGCTCAACAGCTGGATGTTGCCGCTCACTTGGCGTCTCCCTCGATCTCCGCGCCGGCGGCGTCGGTGTCCGCCTCGACGGCGGCGTCGGTGTCGTACAGGCCGAAGTAGCGGGCGGCGGTGTCCATGTCCTTGTCGCCGCGCCCGGACAGGTTGACGACGATCAGGCCGTCGGTGCCCAGCTCCCTGCCGAGTTCCAGGGCGCCGGCGAGGGCGTGGGCGCTCTCGATGGCCGGGATGATGCCCTCGGTCCGCGAGAGCAGGCGCAGCGCCTGCATCGCGGCGTCGTCGGTGACGGCGCGGTACTCGCCGCGGCCGCTGTCCTTGAGGTAGGCGTGCTCGGGACCGATGCCCGGGTAGTCGAGACCGGCGGAGATGGAGTACGGCTCGGTGATCTGGCCCTCCTCGTCCTGGAGGACGTAGCTCCGCGACCCGTGCAGGATGCCCGGCTCACCCGCGCTGAGCGTGGCCGCGTGCTCGCCGGTCTCGATGCCGTGGCCCGCGGGCTCGCAGCCGATCAGCCGTACGCCGGTGTCCGGGATGAAGGCGTGGAACAGGCCGATGGCGTTGGAGCCGCCGCCGACGCAGGCGACCGCGGCGTCCGGCAGCCGGCCGGTCCGCTCCAGGATCTGGCGGCGTGCCTCGACGCCGATGACGCGGTGGAAGTCGCGCACCATCGCGGGGAAGGGGTGCGGTCCTGCGACGGTCCCGAACAGGTAGTGGGTGCGGTCGACGTTGGCGACCCAGTCGCGGAAGGCCTCGTTGATGGCGTCCTTGAGGGTGCGGCTGCCGGACTTCACGGCGATGACCTCGGCGCCGAGCATCCGCATCCGGGCGACGTTGAGGGCCTGCCGCTGGGTGTCGATCTCACCCATGTAGATGGTGCAGTCGAGGCCGAACAGGGCGCAGGCGGTGGCGGTGGCGACGCCGTGCTGGCCCGCGCCGGTCTCGGCGATGACCCGGGTCTTGCCCATCCGCTTGGTGAGCAGCGCCTGGCCCAGCACATTGTTGATCTTGTGGGAGCCGGTGTGGTTCAGGTCCTCGCGCTTGAGGAACACCCGGGCACCACCGGCGTGTTCGGCGAACCGCGGCACCTCGGTCAGCGCGCTGGGGCGCCCGGTGTAGTGGACCAGCAGGTCGTCGAGTTCGGCCGCGAACGCGCAGTCGCCCTTGGCCTTCTCGTACTCCGCGGCGACCTCGTCGACCGCGGCGACCAGCGCCTCGGGGATGAACTTGCCGCCGAACGCACCGAAATAGCCTTCGGTGTTCGGCACCCGTCCCTCGGGATCGGGAAGGAAGAAATCGGAGGACATCAGTCGCACTCCTCGCCGGGGCCGTATGCCCCGGAAGTCCGGTTAATGGCGGGATGGGCAGGACGGTGTGCGGCGCGCGCGGAGCGGGCGGGCCGCCGCCACTGCGGAGTGGCAGGGGCGCCCGCGGAGGCCGGCCGGTGCCGTGGGGCCCGGCCTCGGCGCTCCCCCGCCCCCTCCCCCCTCTCCCCCTTCGGGGGAGGGGGCGGGG
>NZ_JBSFJF010000108.1:0-19241 GCF_053597915.1 Streptomyces sp. NPDC001219
CCGGCAGCCAACGCCGCCCGCACCTCCGGAAGATCCCCCAACAGCGGACTCGGACGAGCGCTGGTAAACGCGGGGGCAAAGCGCTCCCACTCCACGTCCGCCACCACCACCGAACCCTCGCCTACAGCCCTCTCCAACGCCGACACCGCCAACGCCGGATCAAGCGCCTTCAACCCGCGACGCAGCAGATGCTCCTCCGCGCCTTCCACACCCGCCATACCTCCACCGGCCCACGGACCCCACGCCACCGCACAACCCACCACACCCCGCGCACGACGAGCCTCCACCAACCCCTCAACGAAGGCATTCCCCGCCGCATACGCCCCCTGACCACCACTCCCCCACACACCAGCAATCGACGAGAACACCACAAAAGCATCCAACTCCCGGTCACCCAGCACCTCATCCAGCGCCACGGCACCGGCAACCTTCGCCCCCATCACCTCAGCGAAATGCTCCGCATCCGCCTCAGCCAACGGAACCGAATCCACCACACCTGCCGCATGAACGACGGCATCCACCGCGCAGCCGGACAACAACTCCTCGACCGCACCACGATCGGCCACATCACAGGCCGCCACCGTCACCCGCACCCCGAGGGCGGACAGCTCGGCCTCCAACTCCGGCGCACCAGGCGCCTCCCGACCACGACGGCTCGTCAGGACGAGATGCTCCGCACCCCGCTCAGCCGCCCAACGCGCCACCCGCGCACCCAACGCACCCGTACCACCCGTAATCAACACCGTCCCACGCGGCCGCCAACCACCCGCCGCCTCACCGACCGGAGCCGGAGCATGCACCAGCCGACGCCCGAACACCCCCGACGACCGCACCGCCACCTGATCCTCACCACCAACGGCCAAGACACCCACAAGCCGATCAAGAGCCCTACGGTCCACCGCCTCCGGCAGGTCCACCAGACCACCCCAACGGTCCGGATACTCCAGCGCCGCCACCCGACCCACGCCCCACACCGCCGCCAGCACCGGATCGGGCCCACCATCCGACCGACCCACCGCAGCAGCCCCCCGCGTCACCACCCACACACGCCCACCCACCGCGGCGTCCCCCAACGCCTGCACCACCACCGCAGCCCGCACCACATCCACCACACCCACCACCAACACACCGGCAACCGGCTCCCCACCAGCCACCGCACCCACCCGCTCAGCCAACAACCCCCGGTCCCACTCCCCCGCACCACACTCCACCCGCTCAACCGCCAAACCACACCCCGCCAGACCCTCCACCACAGCCTCGGCAAACGCATCCCCCGCAGCCACCACCACAAGCCAACGACCACCCAGCACCCCACCCGGCTGCGCCGCCAACGGCTTCCACTCCACCCGATACCGCCAGCCGTCCACGGCGGACTGCTCGCGCGGCTCGGGTGTGGCGCCCGTCGACTCCAGCCAGTAGCGCTCGCGCTGGAACGCGTAGGTGGGCAGATCCACCCGCCGCGCCCCGGTGCCCGCGAAGTACGCGGCCCAGTCGATCGGCGCGCCCGACGCGAAGGCGCCGGCCACCGCTGACATCAGCGACAGGGGCTCGGGCCGGTTTGCCCGCAGGGAGGCGAGGAACACCCGCTCGGTGTCGTCGCCCCCGTCGTCCGAGAGGCAGGCCTGTGCCATCGCCGTAAGGGTGCCTCCGGGTCCCAGCTCCAGGAGCCGGGTCACTCCGTGCTCTGCGAGCCAACGGACGCCGTCGGCGAACCGGACGGCCTCCCGCACATGCCGCACCCAGTAGTCAGCAGAGGCCAACTCCTCCGCCTTGGCGAGTTCGCCGGTCACATTCGAGACCACGGGGATGCGCGGCTGCTCGTACGTGACGCTCTCCGCGACGGCACGGAACTCGTCGAGCATCGGCTCCATCAGCGGGGAGTGGAAAGCATGGCTCACCTGGAGCCGCTTCACCTTCCGACCCTCCGACTCGAAACGCCCCGCGATTTCGGCAACAGCGGACTCGTCGCCCGAAACCACCACCGACTGCGGACCATTCACCGCAGCGATGCTCACCCGCTGCTCAAGTCCGTCCAGCAGCGGCAGCACCTCGGCCTCCGACGCCTGAAGCGACACCATCGCCCCACCCGCCGGCAGCGCCTGCATCAACCGGCCGCGGGCAGCGACCAGTCGGCAGGCGTCCTTCAGGGACAGCACGCCCGCCACATGCGCGGCCGTCAACTCGCCGATGGAGTGTCCCAGCAGGTATTTGGGCTTGAGGCCCCAGGACTCGACCAGCCGGTAGAGCGCCACCTCGACGGCGAAGAGCGCGGGCTGGGTGAAGGCCGTCCGGTGGAGGGCGTCGGAGTCCTCGCCGAAGAGGACGTCGCGCAGGGGGCGTTCCAGCTGGGTGTCGAGGAGCGCGCACGCCTCGTCGAACGCTGCGGCGAAGGCCGGGTATGTGCCATACAACTCCCGTCCCATTGCGGCACGTTGGGCACCCTGCCCCGTGAAGAGGAAGGCGGTGGCACCGCGCATCGTGCGGCCGCCCACCACGTCGGCGTTGGGTCCCTCGGCGCCCGTGGTGGCCAGTTCCTCCAGGCCGCGCAGGGCGGCGGCCCGGTCCTCGGCGAGTACCACGGCGCGGTGTTCGAACGCGGTCCGTGTGGTGGTCAGGGAGCGGCCGACGTCGGTCAGGTCCAGCTCGTCCTGCCTGACCCGGGTCAGCAGCTGTGCCGCTTGTGCGCGAAGGGCCGCCGCGTTGCGGGCGGACACCACCCAGGGGACGAGGGGCAGGGCGCGGGCGGGCTCGTCGCCGGCCTCCGGTGCCGGGGCCTCCTCGTTCGCCGGTGCCTCCTCCAAGATGGCGTGTGCGTTGGTGCCGCTGATGCCGAACGAGGAGACACCGGCACGGCGCGGGCGCCCGTCCGGCTGCCAGGGCCGCTCCTCGGTCAGTACCTCGACCTCGCCGGCGCTCCACTCGATGTGGCGGGACGGCTCGGAGATGTGGAGGGACTTGGGCAGCGTCCCGTGGTGCATGGCCATGACCATCTTGATGACGCTGCCGACGCCGGCCGCCGACTGGGTGTGGCCGATGTTGGACTTGAGCGAGCCGAGCCGCAGCGGCCCGTTGTCCGCGCGGTCCTTTCCGTAGGTGGCGAGCAGCGCCTGGGCCTCGATGGGGTCACCCAGCGAGGTTCCCGTGCCGTGGGCGTCGACGGCGTCGACATCGCTCGGGGAGAGTCCCGCCCGGGACAGCGCGGAGCGGATGACCCGCTGCTGGGAGGGGCCGTTGGGGGCGGTGAGGCCGTTGGAGGCACCGTCGGAGTTGATGGCGGTGCCCCGGACGACGGCCAGCACCGGGTGGCCGTTCTTGCGGGCGTCGGAGAGCCGCTCGACGAGCAGCATGCCGGCGCCCTCGGACCAGCCGGTGCCGTCGGCGTCGTCGGAGAACGGCTTGCAGCGGCCGTCGGCGGCCAGGCCGCGCTGCCGGCTGAACTCGAAGAACATCGCCGGTGTGCACATCACGGCGACTCCGCCGGCCAGTGCCAGATCGCATTCGCCGCGGCGCAGTGCGTGGCAGGCCCAGTGCAGGGCGACCAGCGAGGAGGAGCAGGCGGTGTCGACGGTGACGGCGGGGCCTTCGAGGCCGAGGGTGTAGGCGATCCGGCCGGAGGCGACGGAGGTGGCGTTTCCGGCGAGGAGCAGCCCCTGGACGCCTTCGGGGAGGTCGGCGACGCCGATGCCGTACCCCGAGGTGGCGGCGCCGACGAACACTCCGCCGTTGGAGCCGCGCACCGAGGTGGGGTCGATTCCCGCGCGTTCGAAGGCCTCCCAGGCCACTTCGAGCAGCAGTCGCTGCTGCGGGTCGGTGGCCAGTGCCTCCCGGGGGCTCATCCCGAAGAACGCCGGGTCGAAGTACCCCGCGTCGTGGAGAAAGCCGCCTTCGCGGACATAGATCGAGCCCGGCTTGTCCGGGTCCGGGTCGTAGGCCGCGTCGACGTCCCAGCCCCGGTCGACCGGGAAGCCGGAGACGGCGTCCCCGCCTTCGGCGACCAGCTGCCACAGGTCTTCCGGAGTACGCACGCTGCCGGGGTAGCGGCAGCTCATCGCGACGATGGCGATGGGCTCCTGGTCTCTGCCCTCGGCCTCGCGGAGCTGGCGACGGGTCTGCCGAAGCTCGGTCGTCACCCGCTTCAGGTACTCCATGTACTTCTCGTCGTCAGCAGCCACCAACGTCACATCCTCGAGCACAGCCGAGCGGTTCCCCGCGTCCGGTCACGACGTTCCCAGTTCCTTGTCGATGAGGTCGAACAGCTCACCGGCGGTCGATGCCGATGCCAGCTCCCCGTCGTCCTCATCGTTTTCCGCGTACGGACCCGCGCCTTGCGCCTGCTCGCCGTCGCCCTGCCAGTGCGCGGCCAGTGCCCGCAGCCGGCCGGCGATCTCGGCCCGTTCCTCGTCTCCGACGGTGGCCCCGGCCAGCGCCGCCTCCAACCGGGTGAGCTCGCCGAGGACCGGCTGCGCACCCGAGATCTCGGGCAGGTCGATCTCGTCCAGGACATGGCGCACCAGGACGAGCGGTGTCGGGTAGTCGAAGACGAGGGTGGCAGGCAGCCTGAGCTGTGTCGCCGCGTTGAGGTGGTTGCGGAGTTCCACCGCCGTCAGCGAGTCGAAGCCCAGTTCCTTGAAGGCCTGGTCGGGTTCGATGTCCTCGGCGGCTCCGTGTCCGAGGACGAGGGCCACCTGTGTGCAGAGCAGGTCGAGCAGATACTGTTCGCGGTCCGCCGCAGGCAGTGCGGCCAGTCGCGCCGCGAGATCCTGCGCTGTCTCCGTTCCCTTCGCCGCGGCGGCGGCCGCGGTCTGGTGGCGGGCGGGTGCCCGGACCAGGCCGCGGAGCAGCGGCGGCACGGCCTCGGGGCGGGCGCGCAAAGGCGCCGTGTCGAGGTTCATCGGCAGCAGCAGCGGCCGGGCCAGGTCCCGTGCGGTGTCGAGGAGACCGAGCCCCTGTTCCGGGGTGAGCGCGAGCATGCCGCCGCGTGCCATGCGCTGCAGATCGGCTTCGCTCAGTTCGCCCGTCATGCCGACGCCGGGAGCCCAGGCGCCCCAAGCCAGTGACTGTGCGGGGAGCCCCAGTCCACCGCGCCGGCAGGCCAGCGCGTCCACGAAGGCGTTCGCCGCCGCGTAGTTGGCCTGTCCGGCACTGCCGAACGTCCCCGCCACCGAGGAGAAGACGACGAACGCCGCCAGGTCCTCGTGCCGGGTCAGCTCGTGCAGGTTGCTGACCGCGTCCACCTTCGGCGCGAGCACGGTGTCCAGCCTCTGCGGAGTCAGCGAGGACAGGATGCCGTCGTCGAGCACTCCGGCCGTATGCACGACCGCGGTGAGCGGGTGCTGCGGCGGTACGGAGGCCAGCAGGTCGCGCAGTGCCTCGCGATCGGCGCTGTCGCAGGCGGCGACGGTGACCTCGGCGCCGAGGGCGGTGAGTTCGGCGCGCAGTGCGTCGACGCCCGGAGCCTGCGCGCCGCGCCGGCTGGCCAGGAGGAGGTGGCGTACTCCGTGCTCGGCCACCAGGTGCCGGGCCACCAGCGCGCCCAGACCACCCGTGCCACCGGTCACCAGCGCCGTGCCCTGTGGGTCGAGGGGAGCCGGCACGGTCAGTACGACCTTGCCGACGTGCCGGGCCTGGCTGAGGTGCCGGAAGGCCTCCGGCGCTCTGCGTACGTCCCAGGCCGTCACGGGCAGGGGCTGCAAGGCGCCCCGCTCGAAGAGGTCGAGGAGCGCGGCCAGCATCTCCCCGATCCGCTCGGGGCCCGCCTCCCAGAGGTCGAACGCCCGGTAGCGCACACCCTCATGCGCGGCCGCGACCTCCTGCGCGTCACGCACATCGGTCTTGCCCATCTCCAGGAACCGCCCACCCCGCGGCAACAACCGCAGCGAAGCGTCCACGAACTCCCGCGCCAGGGAGTCCAGCACCACATCCACACCACGGCCGGCGGTCGCCGCCAGGAACGACCGCTCGAAGTCCAGGTCACGGGACGAAGCGATATGCCCCTCGTCCAGACCCGAGCCGCGCAGCGTCTCCCACTTCCCCGGACTCGCCGTACCGAACACCTCCGCACCCATATGCCGCGCCAACTGCACCGCGGCCATACCGACACCACCCGCGGCGGCATGCACCAACACCGACTCGCCCGCCTGGAGTTCGCCCAGGTCCACCAGCGCGTAGTACGCCGTCAGGAACACGACGGGGACCGAGGCGGCCTGCGCGAAGGACCAGCCCTCGGGGACGCGGGCCAGCAGTCGGCGGTCGGCCACCGCGAGCGGGCCGAAGGCGCCGAAGAACATGCCCATCACCCGGTCACCCGGTCGCAGGTCCGTTACCCCGGGTCCGACCTCCAGCACCACTCCGGCGCCCTCACTGCCGAGTGCGCCGGCCTCGCCGGGGTACATCCCCAGCGCGTTGAGCACATCGCGGAAGTTGACACCTGCCGCACGCACCCCGATGCGTACCTGTCCGGCCGCCAACTCGGCTTCTGCGTCCGGGCATTCGGCCAGCAGCAGGTTGTCCAGGGTGCCCTTCTCGGCGATGTCGAGCCGCCAGGCGTCCCCGTCCGTGTCGGGCCGGCGCAGCGCGTCCGCGGTCGAGACCCGGGCCAGCCGCGGTACGTACAGCGCTCCCGCCCGTACCGCGGACTCGGGCTCGCCGCTCGCGAGGGCGCCGGGCACGACCGCGGCCGAGGCCGCCGTGCCGTCGAGGTCGAGGAGCGTGAGCCGGCCCGGGTTCTCCACCGCGGCGGCCCGCACCAGGCCCCAGACCGCGGCCTGCGCCGGGTCCGGGTGGTCCGCTTCCGAGGTGCTCACCGCGCCGTGCGTGAGGATGACCAGCCGGGAGGCGGCGAAGCGCTCGTCGGCCAGACACGTCTGGAGCAGTGCGAGCGTGTCGTGGGCCGCGGTGTGCGCCCCTGCGGCAGCGTCCGACGGGTCCGCCGTCCTGGTGGCGCTGACCAGCACCACGGGAGGCACCTCGTCGGCCAGCTCGGTCACACTGTCCGTCGCCTCCACCTCTACGCCGGTGCCGTCCAGCGCCACGGCCAGCGCCATGTCCCCGACGACCGCCCACCGCTCACCGGACGGTGCGGTGGGCATCGGCACGGTGTTCCAGTCCACCTGGAACAGCGCGTCGTGGTAGGCCGCGCCGCCGCTCACCTGCCCACCGGATACCTGGCGGAGCGTCAAGGAGTCGATGGAGGCGACCGCACCCCCTGTGGGGTCGGCCAGTTCGAGCGAGACCGACTCGGGCCCGGACTGGACCAGGCGGACCCGCAGGGCGGTGGCTCCGGCGGCGCGCAGGGAGACGCCGTTCCAGGAGAACGGCAGCCGTCCCCGGCCGACATCCTCCATGGACACGAACATCATCGCGTGCAGTGCGGAGTCGAGCAGCGCGGGATGCAGCCCGAACGCTCCGGCCGGCCCGTGGTGCTCGTCCGGCAGTCCGACCTCGGCGAAGATCTCGTCACCGCGCTGCCAGACGGCCTGCAGCCCGCGGAAGACCGGGCCGTAGGCGAATCCGGCCTCGGCGAACCGACCGTAGAAGTCGTCGACCGAGGTGGCCTCGGCGCCGCGCGGGGGCCAGACCGTGAAGTCGTACGGCTCGTCCTGGTCCGCGGCCGCCCCGGAGGACACCACACCGCTGGCGTTGCGCACCCACGGCTGTTCGCCGAGGTCGTCCTCCGGCCGGGAGTACAGGTTCAGCGTCCGCCGCCCGGACTCGTCCGGCGCCTCCACCGCAAGCTGCAGCTGCACCGCCCCGCGCTCCGGCAGGACGAGCGGCGCGGCGATCGTGAACTCCTCCACCCGGTCGCAGCCCACCTCGTCGGCCGCGCGTACGGCCAGTTCGAGGAAGCCCGTACCGGGGAACAGGACGGTCCCGGTCACCGCGTGGTCGGCGAGCCACGGGTGGGTGCGCAGCGACAGCCTGCCGGTGAAGAGGAAGGCGTCCGAGCCGGCCACCTCGACCGCCGCGCCGAGCAGGGGATGGTCCGCCGAGCCGAGTCCCGCCGAGCTGATGTCGCCGGTCGGCAGGACGGGCGGCTTGGGCCAGTAGCGGTGCCGCTGGAACGCGTAGGTCGGCAGACCCACGCGCCGGGCGGTGCCGTCCTTGAACGCGGCCTCCCAGGTCAGCGGCGTCCCGGCGGCGAACATCTGGGCGAGGGCGGCGAGCAGGCCAGACGCCTCCGCACGGTCCTTCCGCAGCGCGGGGACGAGGAGGTGGCCGGGCTCGTCGAGGCAGCTCTGTGCCATGGCGGTGAGAGTGCCGTCCGGGCCGATCTCCAGGAACCGGGTGACCTCGTGCTCCTCCAGCCACCGGACACCGTCGGCGAAACGGACGGCTTCACGGACATGACGCACCCAGTAGTCGGGGAAGGTCAGTTCCGCTGCGGTGGCGAGAGTGCCGGTCACGTTCGAGACCACCGGGATGCGGGGCTCCTCGTACGCCACGCTTTCGGCGACGGTCCGGAATTCCGCGAGCATCGGCTCCATCAGCGGCGAGTGGAAAGCATGGCTGACCTGGAGCCGCTTCACCTTCCGACCCTCGGACTCGAAACGCCCGGCGAAGTCCGCGACCGCGGCCTCCTCACCGGCTATGACGATCGAGTTCGGACCGTTCACCGCGGCGATGCTCACCTGCCGCTCCAGGCCCTCCAGCAGCGGAAGTACCTCGGCCTCGGTGGCTTGGAGAGAGACCATGGCGCCGCCGGCCGGGAGGGCCTGCATCAACCGGCCACGGGCGGCCACCAGACGGCAGGCGTCCTCCAGAGACAAGACACCCGCCACATGAGCAGCCACCAACTCACCGATGGAATGACCCATGAGGTAGTCGGGACGCACACCGAAGGACTCGAAGAGCCGGAACAGCGCCACCTCAACGGCGAACAACGCCGGCTGAGTGAAGCCGGTCTGGTTCAGCCGCTCCACATCCGCGTCCTCATCCGAACCGAACACCACACTCCGCAACGGCGACACCAACTCACCGTCGAAGTGCGCACACACGGCATCAAAGGCGTCCGCGAAGACGGGGAACGACTCGTACAACTCCCTTCCCATTCCCAGTCGTTGCGCGCCCTGCCCCGTGAACAGCAGAGCCAGCCGACCGGCTGTCCGTACGGACCCGGTGACGGCGTGCGGAGAGGGACCCTCAGCCGCCACGGCAGCCAGGCCGCGGAGCAGCTCGTCCCGGTCCGAACCGAGAACCACGGCTCGGTGCTCCATGACCGAGCGTGTGGTGGCCAGCGACAGGCCCACGTCGGCAGTGCGAAGGGCCGGGAAGGACTCGACGTGTGCGAGCAGCCGGGCGGCCTGTGCGCGGAGCGCGGACCTGGTCTTGCCGGTGATCACCCAGGGGACGGGGGAGGTCTCCGCAGGTGTCCGGACTCCCCCGGCGGTCTCTTCTGCAGGCGCTGGTGAGGCCTCGGATTCCGTGGACGGGGCCTCTTCGATGATGGTGTGGGCGTTGGTGCCGCTGATCCCGAACGAGGACACACCGGCCCGCCGTGGCCTACCCGACTCGGGCCACTCCACCGTCTCCGTCAGCAGCCGCACCTCCCCCGCCGACCACTCCACATGCGACGACGGCTCGTCGACGTGCAGCGTCTGCGGCAGAACACCGTGCTGCAACGCCAGCACCATCTTGATCACACCCGCCACACCCGCAGCCGCCTGCGTATGCCCAAGGTTCGACTTCACCGAACCCAGCCACAACGGCCGGCCCTCATCCCGGTCCTGGCCATACGTCGCAATCAGCGCCTGCGCCTCAATCGGGTCACCCAACGACGTCCCCGTGCCATGCGCCTCCACCACATCCACGTCGGAAGGCGAGAGTCCCGCCCCCGCCAGCGCCTGCCGGATCACCCGCTGCTGCGACGGACCATTCGGCGCGGTCAGACCGTTGGAGGCACCGTCCTGGTTCACGGCACTGCCACGCACGACCGCCAGCACCTGGTGACCGTTCCGCCGCGCATCCGACAACCGCTCCACCACCAGCACACCCACACCCTCGGAGAACCCCGCACCATCCGCAGCATCCGAGAACGCCTTGCACCGACCATCAGCCGCCAACCCCCGCTGCCGACTGAAATCCACAAACAACCCCGGCGTCGACATCACCGTCACACCACCCGCCAACGCCAGATCACACTCACCCGCACGCAATGACTGCACCGCCAGATGCAACGCCACCAACGACGCCGAACACGCCGTATCCACCGTCACCGCAGGCCCCTCAAGACCAAACACATACGACAACCGCCCCGACACCACACTCGCCGCATTACCCGTGCCGATGTAGCCCCCCAGGTCCTCCTCACCGGAGGCCACCAACAACCCGGTGTAGTCCTGGCCGTTGGTGCCGGCGAAGACGCCGGTGCGGCTGCCGCGCAGCGAGGCCGGGTCGATGCCGGCCCGTTCGAAGGCCTCCCATGACGTCTCCAGCAGCAACCGCTGCTGGGGGTCCATGGCCACCGCCTCACGCGGCGAGATTCCGAAGAAGCCCGGGTCGAACTCATCCACTCCCGGCAGGAACCCACCCTCACGTGTGGAGACCTTCCCGGGACGCCCCGGCTCCGGGTCGTACAGCCCCTCAATATCCCAGCCACGATCGTCCGGGAACTGCACCACACCGTCCCCGCCCTCGGCCAGCAAGCCCCACAACTCCTCCGGCGACGCCACACCACCGGGGAAGCGGCAGCTCATCGCCACGATCGCCACCGGCTCGTCATGCTCCGGCTGTCCTGTGGGCGCGGTGGCCGGCGCGATGGCCGACGCCGTCGCGGCTCCGTCGTGGGCCGTCGTGTCGGACAGTTCGGTCAGCAGGAAGTCCGCGAGTACCGCGCAGGTCGGGTAGTCGAAGACGAGCGTGGCGGGCAGTCGCAGACCGGTGATGCCGTTCATGCCGTTGCGCAGCTCGACGGCGCTGAGCGAGTCGAAACCGAGGTCGCTGAAGGCCCGTTCGGGGTCGACCGCCGAGGGGCCGGCGTAGCCGAGCACAGTGGCGACATAGCTGCGGACGACGTCCAGGATCAT
Source organism: Streptomyces sp. NPDC001219 (assembly GCF_053597915.1). Taxonomy (NCBI): domain Bacteria; kingdom Bacillati; phylum Actinomycetota; class Actinomycetes; order Kitasatosporales; family Streptomycetaceae; genus Streptomyces; species Streptomyces sp. NPDC001219. The sequence continues at coordinate 11,022 of NZ_JBSFJF010000108.1, forward strand.
GCCGGCGCGTTCGGACTCGGCGAGTCCCGCGAGGTGCTGGAGCAGCTTGGCGGCGTCCGAGCCGCTGTCGTCGTTCTCCTGTGCCGTGTCCAGGAAACGTTGTGCATCCGGCAGGTCGCGCAGCAGTGCGCTGGGCCGGGAGGCGGTGAAGGCGGGGGTGAACTTGTCCCAGCCGAGGTCGGTGACGGAGACGTAGGTCTCGTCGTGGTCCAGGGCCTGCTGAAGTGCTCCGCAGGCGAGTTCGGGCTGCATGTCGTAGACGCCGTAGCGCCGGAGCCGGTCGCCGACGGCGCCCTCGCCCATTCCGTCTCCGGACCAGTGGCCCCAGGCGACGGCGGTGGCGGGAAGTCCTTCGGCGCGGCGCCGGTCGGCGAGTGCGTCGAGGAAGGCGTTGCCGGGGGCGTAGTTGCCGAGGCCGGGGCCGCTGATGGTGCCGGAGGTGGAGGAGAACAGCACGAACGCGGACAGCTCGCGTTCCCGGGTCAGCGCGTCGAGGTTGAGCGCCGCGGTGACCTTGGCGCGCAGCACGGTGTCCATCCGGCCGGGGTCGAGGGAGTCGATCACGCCGTCGTCCAACGAGCCCGCGACATGCATGACCGCGTCGAGGGGGTACTCCTCGGGCACGGCTGCCAGCAGGTCGTGCAGCGCCTCGCGGTCGGCGACGTCGCAGGCGGCGAGGGTGACGCGGGAGCCGAGCGCGGTGAGTTCGGCTTCGAGTTCCGCCGCGCCGGGTGCCTCGGAGCCGCGGCGGCTGGTGAGCAGCAGATGCTCGGCGCCCTGGCGGGCCAGCCAGCGGGCGATGTGGCCGCCGACGGCTCCGGTGCCGCCGGTGACGAGGACGGTGCCGCGGGGCCGCCAGGTGCGCCGGGCCGGGGTGCCGGCGAGCGGGGCGCGTACCAGGCGGCGGCCGTAGGCTCCGGAGGCGCGCAGGGCGATCTGGTCCTCGCCGTCCGGGCTCGCGAGCAGGGCACAGAGCCGGTCGGCGGACCGCTTGTCGAGCGCCTCGGGCAGGTCGAGGAGGCCTCCCCAGCGGTCGGAGTGTTCCAGGGCGGCGACCCGGCCCATGCCCCAGACCAGAGCCTGGTGGGCGTGGGTGACGGACTCGGAGCGGCCGATGGCGACCGCCCCGCGGGTGGTGCACCACAGGGGCGCCTCGATGCCCAGGTCGCCGAGTGACTGGAGGAGGGACAGGGTCCCGGCCAGCCCCACGGGGACGGCGGGGTGGGCGGGGTGGGCGCGCTCGTCCAGCGGGAGCAGCGACAGCACTCCGGTGAGGCCGTCGCCGTCGAGCGCCTCGCGCAGCCGGCCCGTGGTCCGCTCGCGGCAGGAGCCGTCCTCGGGAGCCAGCTCCAGGAGGCGTACCCGGGCGCCGTGTGCGGTGAACGCTTCCTGTACGACGGCCACCCGGTCATCGGCGGTTTCCGCCGCCGGGGCGACCAGCAGCCAGGTGCCGTGCAGGGCGGCGGCGGTGCGCTCGGCGAGCGGCGACCAGCGCACGGTGTAGCGCCAGTTGTCGACGGTGGACCTCTCGCGGCTGTTCCTGCGCCACGACGACAGGGCGGGCAGTACGGCGCTCAGCGGCTCGTTGCCGTCCAGGGCGAGGGTGTCGGCGAGGGCCTGGAGGTCCTCCTGTTCGACGCTCTCCCAGAACTTCGCCTCGACGGCGTCGGACAGCGGCTTCTCCTGGCTGTCGGCGGCAGCCAGTTCGCGTGCCTGGGGCCAGTACCGCGCACGCTGGAAGGGGTAGGTCGGCAGGTCGACGCGGCGGGCGCCGGTGCTCGCGTAGACGGCGGTCCAGTCGACGGCCACGCCCTGCGCATGTGCTTCGGCGAGGGAGGTGAGGAGCCGGCGGAGGCCGCCGTCGTCCCGCCGCAGGGTGCCGAGCACGGCGGCGTCCGTGCCGAGTGCGTCCACGCAGTCGCGGAGCCCACCGGACAGCACGGGGTGCGGGCTGACCTCGATGAAGGCACGGTGTCCCGCGGCCACCAGAGCGCGGATGGCGTCCTCGAACCGCACGGTCTGCCGCAGGTTCGTGTACCAGTAGTCGGGGTCGAGGCCGGTGGTGTCCTGCCACTGGCCGGTGACGGTCGAGAAGAAGGGGATGGTGGCGGCGGCGGGGCTGATGCCGTCGAGTGCGTCGAGCACCTGGGCCCGCACCGGCTCGACCTGCGCCGAGTGGGAGCCGTAGTCGACGGAGACCTTGCGGGCCTGCACGCCGTCCGCGGTCAGCGCGGCGAACAGCTCGTCGAGCGCGTCCGCGGCGCCGGAGACCACGACGGAGGCGGGGCCGTTCACGGCGGCTACGGACAGCCGCTCGCCCCACGGCCCGAGGCGCTCACGCACCGTTTCGGCGGGCAGCTGGACGGACATCATGCCGCCGCTTCCCGTGACGGCGGTCAGGGCCCGGCTGCGCAGGGCCACCACGCGCGCCCCGTCGTCCAGGGTCAGCGCCCCGGCGACACAGGCGGCGGCGATCTCCCCCTGGCTGTGTCCGACGACCGCGTCGGGCTCCACTCCGTACGAGCGCCACAGCTCGGCGAGCGACACCATGACGGCCCACAGTGCGGGCTGGATGACGTCGACCCGTTCGAGGTCCGGTGCGTCGGCGTCGCCGCGCAGGACGGCCGTCAGTGACCAGTCGACGAAGGGGGCGAGGGCGGTTTCGCAGGCGGCCAGTCGGTCGGCGAACACCGTTGATTCCGCGAGCAGTTCGCGCGCCATGCCGGCCCACTGGCTGCCCTGGCCGGGGAAGACCAGGACGGGGCGGGCGCTGCCGTCGCGGGCGACGCCGCGGGGCACGTCGGAGACCATCGCGCCTTCGGCGATCTCGCGCAGGCCGCGGTCGAGGTCGTCCCGGTCGGCCGCGACGAGCACCGCCCGGTGCTCGAAGGCGGAGCGCGTGGTGGCGAGCGAGAATCCGAGCCCGGCGAGGTCGCACTCGTCCGGCCGGGCGAGCAGGTGGGAACGCAGCCGTGCGGCCTGGTCGCGCAGCGCATCCTCGGTACGCGCCGACAGGGGCAGCGGCACGACGGGGAGCGCGGTTGCCGTGGAGGTGTCCGGCCGCGTCCGCTGCCGGGGTGCCTCCTCCACGATGACGTGCGCGTTGGTGCCGCTCATCCCGAACGAGGAGACACCGGCCCGGCGGGGCTCGGCCGCGTCCGGCCAGGTGACGGCCTCGTTGAGCAGCCGTACGTTGCCGGCCGTCCAGTCGACGTGCGGGCTGGCCTCCTCGGCGTGCAGCGTCTTGGGAAGCAGCCCGTTGCGCAGCGCCATCACCATCTTGATGACGCCGCCCACGCCGGCGGCGGCCTGGCTGTGTCCGATGTTCGACTTGAGCGAGCCGAGCCACAGCGGGCGGCCGTCGTCGCGGTCCTGTCCGTAGGCGGCGATCAGGGCCTGGGCTTCGATCGGGTCGCCGAGTGTGGTGCCCGTGCCGTGCGCCTCGACGGCGTCCACCTGCTGCGGGCCGAGTCCGGCGGCGGCCAGTGCCCGCCGGATGACGCGCTGCTGGGACGGGCCGTTGGGCGCGGTCAGGCCGTTCGACGCACCGTCCTGGTTGAGGGCGCTGCCGCGGACGACGGCCAGGACGGGGTGCCCGTTGCGCCGGGCGTCGGACAACCGCTCGACGGCCACCATGCCGACGCCCTCGGCCCAGCTCGCGCCGTCGGCGTCGGCCGAGAACGGCTTGCAGCGGCCGTCCTCGGCGAGCGCCCGCTGCCTGCTGAACTCGATGAGCGAACCGGGGGTGGACATCACCGTCACACCGCCCGCGAGCGCGAGGTCGCACTCGCCCTGACGGAGCGACTGGACGGCCAGATGCAGGGCGACCAGGGACGAGGAACAGGCGGTGTCGACGCTGACGGCCGGCCCTTCGAGGCCGAGGGTGTAGGCGATCCGCCCGGACAGCACGCTGGGCGAGTTCCCGGTGCCGATGTATCCCTCGAAGCTCTCCTGCGCTCCGCCGAGGATGCCGATGTAGTCCTGGTAGGTGACGCCCGCGAAGACGCCGGTGAGGGTGCCGCGGGCGGCCGCGGGGTCGATCCCGGAGCGTTCCAGGGCCTCCCACGACGCTTCGAGCAGCAGCCGCTGCTGCGGGTCCATCGACAGCGCCTCGCGGGGGCTGATGCCGAAGAAGCCCGGGTCGAAGTGGCTGGCGTCGTGCAGGAAGCCGCCTTCGCGGGTGTAGCAGGTGCCCGGATGGTCCGGGTCCGGGTGGTACAGGCCGGCGAGGTCCCAGCCGCGGTCGTCGGGGAACGGGGAGATCCCGTCGCCGCCCGCGGCGACCAGCTCCCACAACTCCTCGGGGGTGCGGATGCCGCCCGGGTAGCGACAACTCATCCCGACGATGACCACCGGGTCGTCGTCGGCGGGCACACCGGACGGCATGGGCGCCAAGTCGCCTGTCTCTCCGGTGAGTTCACCGTCCATGTAGCGGGCGAGTGCCACCGGGGTCGGGTAGTCGAACACGAGCGTGGCGGGCAACGCCATACCCGTCGCTTCCCTGAGCTGGTTGCGCAGCTCGACGGCGGTGAGGGAGGTGAACCCGAGGTCGGTGAAGCTCCGGGAGGGCTCAACCTCGTCGGGTCCGGCATAGCCGAGGACATGGGCGATCCGGGTACGGACGAGCGTCAGCAGCACCCGGCCGCGCTCGGCCGTCCCCTTCCCGGCGAGCTGCCGCGCCATGCGGGAGGCCGCCGTCGCCTGCTCGCGCGTGGCGATCCGTCGCCCGGAGCCCTGCACCAATGCGCTGAGGACCGCCGGCAGCGGGGCCGGGGAGCCGCGCAGTGCGGCGCGGTCCACCCGCGCGGGCAGCAGCACGCTCCGGCCCGTCGCCTGAGCGGCGCCCACCAGCGTCGCGATCTCCTCGACCGGCACCGCGGAAAGCCCCGAAGTACCGGCACCGGGCGGCGGGAGCAGCGCCAGGGCGGGCAGCCCGGCGGCGGCACGCCGGTGAGCGAGCGCGGCCAGCCGCCCGCCCGCCGGGGCGTCGGCCGGACCGACGCCGATGAGGACGAACGCGGACGGCGCGCCGTTCCCGTCGGTCCCACGGGTCAGCTCGTCGAGGCGCCGGGCCGTGTCTATGTCGCGGCTCCGGCTGAGATCGGCGGTGTGGACGATGGCGCTGATGGGTCGTGCGGATGCCTGGAGTGCGGCAATGGTCGACTCCAGGCGGGTCGGGTTGTGGTCGCCTGCTGCGTCTTCCTGGTGCTCGTCCTGGTCCTGGCACGCAACGGTCTTCACCTGCGCCTCGACCTCAAGGGCGGCGGCGAACTGCTCGGCGAACGGGCCGGTGACCAGGACCGTTCCCCCTGGATTCACCTCCAACGCGGTGCGGGCGGTCGACGCACACCTCACCAGCCGCGCCGCCGACACCTCACCCCCACGAACAGCGATCTCGGACTCGCCCGTGGCAACCGCGGCGGGCAGGACACGGAGGGAGTCGAGGTCGTCGTCGATGTCCACGAGGACTATCCGGCCGGGGTGTTCCGCCTGGACAACGCGGAGCTCGTCCCAGAGGGCGGCGGCCTCGGCGCCCGGTGCCTCGTCACCGATGGCGACGGCGCACCGGGTGACGCACACCAGACGGGCCGCCGGCTCCTGGCCCAGTCGGTCGCCCAGTGCCGTGAGGGTGGTGTGCGCTTCGGCTGCGGTGGCGACACCGGTCACGAACACCGTGTCGGCAGTCTCGGCTGTGTTGGTGCCCAACGCGTCGGCCAGGCCCCAGCGGTCGCTCCCTACTACGGTCAGCCGCGGCGTATGGGCATCCGCTGCCAGGCCCCGGCCCCTGTCCGAGTCCACGGCCTCTTCCACCGTATCCACGGCTGATACCCCTATCGGTGCCCAGTGGAGACGGAGCAGCGAAGCCGGCAGCATGGGCGTCCGGTCGTCCCGCAGCTCGCCGGTCTTGCGCATCAGCATCGAGTCGACCGCGAGCACCGGCTGCCCGGAGCCATCGGCTGCCTGGAGGGACACCTCGTCAGGTCCGCGGCGGGTCAGCCGGATGCGCAGTGCGGTGGCGCCGGTGGCCTGCAAGGACACACCACGCCACGCGAACAGCATGGCCTCCGTCGCCACACCCTCCAGCACACCGAGGCCGAGGGGATGGAGCGCCGCGTCCAACAGCGCCGGGTGGAGAGAGAAGCCTTCGGCCCCGGACTCCGGCAGCTCAACTTCGGCATACACCCCATCAGCGGCCTGCCAGACGCTTCGCACGCCGCGGAAGGCCGAACCGTAGGCGAACCCAGCCGCCGCCAGCCCGTCGTACAGGTCGTCGATGTCCACGGGCTCCGCGCCGGCGGGCGGCCATACCGCGAAGTCGAAGGGCTGCGACGAACCGCTCTCCGCCAGGACGCCGCTCGCATGCCGCGTCCACGGCACATCGGCCGACGCCTCCGCAGGACGCGCGTACACACCAAGTGCCCGGTCACCGGAAGCATCCGGGTCCTCGATGCGCAGCTGCAGCTGCACCGCACCGTCCTCGGCGAGCACAAGCGGTGCTTCGAGGGCGAGTTCGCGGATGTGGGAGCAGCCGACCTCGTCCCCCGCGCGCACCGCAAGCTCCAGGAACGCCGTACTCGGTACGACGATCGCGCCCGCCACCCGGTGCTCGGCGAGCCACGGCTGCGTCCGGGGGGAGAGCCGCCCGGTCAGCACCACCTCATGGCCACCGGCCAGTGACACCGTCGCGCCCAGGAGCGGGTGTTCGGCGGCGGCAAGGCCGATCGACGAGGCGTCCGCGATGGTGGAAGGTATCTCCAGCCAGTAGTGCTGGTGCTGAAAGGCGTAAGTGGGCAGGTCGACGGGCGTGGGGGCGGGGGCAGCGGTGGCAGGGGCAGCGGCAGGGACAAGGGCAGGGAAGAACGCCTGCCAGTCGATGGCGATGCCGTGGACGTACGCCCGCCCGGCGGCCGACAGCACCGCGGACACCTCACCACGGTCATCGCCACGCAGAGCAGGAATGAGCACCTGATCCGCATCCACGTCACCGTCGAGGCACCCCTGCGCCATCGCGGTCAGGGTGCCGTCCGGGCCGATCTCCAGGAACCGGGTGACCTCATGCTCCTCCAGCCACCGGATGCCGTCGGCGAATCGGACGGCTTCACGGACATGCCGCACCCAGTAGTCGGGGGAGGTCAGTTCCGCTGCGGTGGCGAGAGTGCCGGTCACGTTCGAGACCACCGGGATGCGGGGCTCCTCGTACGTGACGTTCTCGGCGACGGAACGGAAGTCGTCGAGCATCGGCTCCATCAACGGCGAGTGGAAGGCATGGCTGACCTGGAGCCGCTTCGCCTTCCGCCCCTCGGACTCGAAACGCCCGGCGAGGTCCGCGACCGCGGCCTCCTCACCAGCAATGACGATCGAGTTCGGACCGTTCACCGCGGCGATGCTCACCTGCTGCTCCAGGCCCTCCAGCAGCGGAAGTACCTCGGCCTCGGTGGCTTGCAGGGAGACCATGGCACCGCCGGCCGGGAGGGCCTGCATCAACCGGCCACGCGCCACCACCAGACGGCAGGCATCCTCCAGAGACAAGACACCCGCCACATGAGCAGCCACCAACTCACCAATGGAATGACCCATGAGGTAATCGGGCCGAACACCGAACGACTCAAAGAGCCGGAACAGCGCCACCTCCACCGCGAACAACGCCGGCTGAGTGAAGCCGGTCTGATTCAGCCGCTCCACATCCAGGCCCTCACCCGAACCGAACACCACACCCCGCAACGGCGACACCAACTCACCATCGAAGTGCGCACACACGGCATCAAAGGCATGCGCAAACACGGGGAACGCCTCATACAGCTCCCGGCCCATCCCCAGCCGCTGCGCACCCTGCCCAGTGAAGAGCAGAGCCAGCCGACCTCCGGCGTCCACCGCACCCGTACCCGTTACCGCATGAACCGCAGCAGTTCCTCCCTCTGCCACAGCGGTGAGGCCCTCGAGGAGTTCCGCGCGCTCGGTGCCCAGGACGACGGCCCGGTGTTCAAACGCCGCACGTGTCGTGGCCAGGGCGAACCCGACCTCCGGCAGAGCGAGTTCAGGCCGCGCCTCCACATGCGCCACCAACCGCTGCGCCTGCGCCCGCAGCCCCTCCCGGCTCCGCGCCGACACCACCCACGGCACCACACCCACACCGCCAACCGGCCGGGCTTCCGCGCTCTCCTCCACCGGAGCCTGTTCGATCACCACATGCGCGTTGGTGCCGCTGACGCCGAACGCCGA
>NZ_JBSFJF010000109.1:0-18660 GCF_053597915.1 Streptomyces sp. NPDC001219
AGTATCGGGGCGACCCTCCGCCTTGCGATCGCACGCACCAGACGCCGCGGGGCCGCCCTTCGGGCGAACGACGGGAGTTTGACGACAGGTCCTAGCGGGCGCGGTGGCGCCGTCGCGCACCCGGCGCGCGTGAGACTCGTCACGCCGCCGGAGTCCGTGCCGTCCGGTGTCGCCCGTTCCGCCCTCCCCGCCCGGGGCCCGTCCCCCGGCGGCGGGCCACGGGTGTCCGGACCTCCTGCCCTGCCCCCAGCCCCGGCCCGTACGCTGTCCTTCGTGACAGAGCCAGTGGTGCGCATCCCGGATGCGAAGGTCGCGCTGTCCACGGCCTCGGTGTATCCGGAGTCGACGGCGACGGCCTTCGAGATCGCCGCGCGCCTCGGCTACGACGGCGTCGAGGTCATGGTGTGGACCGATCCGGTCAGCCAGGACATCGAGGCGCTGCGCCGGCTCTCGGACTACCACGGGGTGCCGGTGCTGGCCGTCCACGCCCCGTGTCTGCTGATCACCCAGCGGGTCTGGTCCACCGACCCGTGGGTCAAGCTCCAGCGCGCCCGTAACGCCGCGGAGAAGCTGGGCGCCTCCACGGTGGTCGTGCACCCGCCGTTCCGCTGGCAGCGCAGCTATGCACGGGAGTTCGTCCGCGGCGTGTGGCGGATGGCGCACGAGACGGACGTGAAGTTCGCCGTCGAGAACATGTACCCCTGGCGCTACCGGGACCGCGAGATGCTCGCGTACGCCCCCGACTGGGACCCCACCAACGACGACTACCGGCACTTCACGGTCGACCTGTCGCACACCGCCACCGCGCGCAACGACGCGCTGGAGATGGTGGAGCGGATGGGTGACCGGCTGGCGCACGTCCACCTCGCCGACGGCAACGGCTCCGCCAAGGACGAGCACCTGGTGCCGGGCCGCGGCAGCCAGCCCTGCGCCGCGGTGCTGGAGCGGCTGGCCACGAGCGGCTTCGACGGCCATGTGGTCGTCGAGGTCAACACCCGCCGGGCGATGTCCGCCGCCGAACGCGAGGCCGACCTGGCCGAGGCGCTCGCCTTCACCCGGCTGCACCTCGCCTCGCCGACCTGGGTCCCGGGCTCGTGAGCGGTGGCCGGGACGACGCGTCCCCGGAGCCCGGCACGCCACCCGCACCGGCCCGCCGCCGGGGCCGCCCGGCCCGCGCCGCCGCCGAGGCCGGCCCCGGAGCCCGGGAGCGCATCCTGGCCGCGGCCCGTACGGAGTTCGCCGCGCGCGGCTACGACAGGACCTCGGTCCGCGGTATCGCCAAGGCGGCCGGGGTGGACGCGGCGCTGGTCCACCACTACTTCGGCACCAAGGAGCAGGTCTTCGCGGCGGCCATCGAGCTGACCTTCGGGCCCGCGCTGACCATGCCCGACGCGCTGGCGGGCGGCGGCGCTGACGTGGGCGAGCGGATGGCCCGCTTCATGTTCGGCATCTGGGAGAACCCGGTCAGCCGTCCCGCGCTGCTGGCGATCATGCGCTCGGCGCTGACCAACGACACCGCGGCGGCCGTGCTGCGCGGCCTCATCGAGCGCCGGATGCTCCAGCGGGTCGCGGGTGAACTGGACGTCCCCGACCCGGAGTTCCGGGTGCAGCTGGCCGCCGGGCACCTGATCGGGATCGCCGTGCTGCGCTATGTGATCAAGATGGACCCGGTGGCCTCGGCGGACCCGGAGGAGATCATCGCCATGGTCGCGCCGACCCTCCAGCGGTATCTGACCCAGCCGTGACGCAGCCCTGACAAGTACCCCTCTGGGGCGCCCCACCGGCCCGCCGACGCCCCGGACCTGCGAGAACTCCTCCCGATCCGCTGTCCGCACTGCGGTCAGACGTCTCACATGCCGGAGAGGCTGTCCAGATCTTGGATCAGGAGCGTAATCTCGACAGGAGCTGATATATGACGCCGCCCGGTACGCGGCCAGGGGGCCGGGTACCGGCACCGGCGGTCGTACGGACGATCCCGAGGGAGTGACCCACCGTGCCTGATCTGAGGTCCCGCACCGTTACCCATGGCCGCAACATGGCCGGCGCCCGAGCCCTTATGCAGGCCTCCGGCGTAGCGCGCGAGGACTTCGGCAAGCCGATCATCGCGGTCGCCAACAGCTTCACCGAGTTCGTGCCCGGCCACACCCACCTCCAGCCGGTCGGCCGGATCGTCTCCGAGGCGATCCACGCCGCGGGCGGCATCGCGCGCGAGTTCAACACCATCGCGGTCGACGACGGCATCGCGATGGGCCACGGCGGCATGCTCTACAGCCTGCCCTCCCGCGACCTGATCGCCGACTCCGTCGAGTACATGGTCGAGGCGCACTGCGCGGACGCGCTGATCTGCATCTCCAACTGCGACAAGATCACCCCCGGCATGCTGATGGCCGCGATGCGCCTCAACATCCCGGCCGTCTTCGTCTCCGGCGGCCCGATGGAGTCCGGCAAGACCACCCTCGTCGACGGCACCGTCCGCACCCTCGACCTCGTCGACGCGATCTCCGACGCCGTCAACGACAAGATCTCGGACGAGGACATCCTCCGCATCGAGGAGAACGCCTGCCCGACCTGCGGCTCCTGTTCCGGCATGTTCACCGCCAACTCGATGAACTGCCTGACCGAGGCCATCGGCCTCTCGCTGCCCGGCAACGGCTCGACGCTGGCCACCCACACCGCCCGCAGGGCGCTGTACGAGAACGCCGGCCGCACGGTCGTCGAGATCACCAAGCGGCACTACGACGAGGACGACCACACCGTCCTGCCGCGCAACATCGGCAGCCGCGCCGCCTTCGAGAACGCGATGGCCCTGGACATCGCCATGGGCGGCTCGACCAACACGATCCTGCACCTGCTCGCCGCGGCGCAGGAAGCCGGCCTGAACTTCGACCTGGACGACATCAACGCCGTCTCCCGCCGGGTGCCCTGCCTGGCGAAGGTCGCCCCGAACGTCGCCCCCGGCGGCACGTACTACATGGAGGACGTGCACCGCGCCGGCGGCATCCCCGCCATCCTCGGCGAGCTCTACCGCGGCGGTCTGCTCAACGAGGACGTGCACACCGTCCACAGCGCCTCCATCGAGGACTGGCTCAAGACCTGGGACGTGCGCGGCGGCTCCCCCTCCGACGAGGCCGTCGAGCTGTGGCACGCGGCCCCCGGCTGCAAGCGCTCCGCGACCGCCTTCTCGCAGTCCGAACGCTGGGACAGCCTCGACGTGGACGCGGCCGGCGGCTGCATCCGCGACATGGCGCACGCCTACTCCGTCGACGGCGGCCTGGCGGTCCTCAAGGGCAACATCGCCGAGGACGGCTGCGTCGTGAAGACCGCCGGCGTCGACGAGTCCATCTGGACCTTCGAGGGCCCCGCCGTGGTCTGCGAGTCGCAGGAGGAGGCCGTCGACAAGATCCTCAAGAAGCAGGTCAAGGAGGGCGACGTCGTCGTCATCCGCTACGAGGGCCCCAAGGGCGGCCCCGGCATGCAGGAGATGCTCTACCCGACGTCCTTCCTCAAGGGCCGCGGCCTGGGCAAGACCTGCGCCCTGGTCACCGACGGCCGCTTCTCCGGCGGCACCTCCGGCCTCTCCATCGGCCACGCCTCCCCCGAGGCGGCGGCCGGCGGCACCATCGCCCTCGTCGAGGACGGCGACCGCATCCGCATCGACATCCCCAACCGCGGCATCGAACTCCTCGTCAGTGAGGAGGAGCTGGCGGCCCGGCGTGCGGCCCTGGGCGGCGTCTACGCGCCCAAGCAGCGCGAACGCAAGGTCTCCCAGGCCCTGCGCGCCTACGCGGCGATGGCCACCAGCGCGGACAAGGGCGCGGTGCGGGACGTGACCCTGCTGGGGTGAGGCCGGGGACCGGCAGGTCCGGCGTACGGCAACGGCCCCCGTCACGGGCGAGCGACGGGGGCCGGTCTGTGGGGCCGCGGTGTCAGGCGCCGGGCAGGTGCCCGTCCTTCACGGCGCTCACGAAGGACGACCAGGTGGATGCCTCGAAGACCAGCGCCGGGCCGTGGGGGTTCTTGCTGTCACGGACGGGGGTGAGGGCGGGGAGGTCGTCGGAGACCTCGATGCACTGGCCGCCGTCCGAGTTGCTGTAGCTGGACTTGCGCCACGTAACGGTGCTCAGGTCGATGGTTCGCACGGCACTTCCTCCAACGTCTGCCCGATGAACTTCCGCGTCTCGGCTGGGGAAAACGCGAGATCGCGAACAGCATCGTACGCGCGTTGCAGACGCTCAACCGAGCCTGTTTCCTCGACCAGTTCGCCGTGGAGTGCGCTCTCGGTGTAGGCCACAGTGCCCCCATCCGGCAGTCGCAGAAACATGACGTCCGTACTCGCGAGCGAATGCAGCCGGGCACCGTGAGGAAGTACCTGGAGGGTCACGTTCGGCCGCTCAGCTACCTCGGCCAAGTGCTGCAGTTGCTCTCGCCATGCCTGTCCACTGCACAGCGGCGTACGGAGCACCGTTTCCGACAGGATGGTGCGAAACCGCGGCGGGTCCTCGCTCGTGATCAACCCGCGGCGCCCTACGCGTGCTTCGACCTGCAGTGCCAGCTCCGGGCCCTTGAGGCCACCTGCTACAAGGACTTCACGTGCGTACGCGTCCGTCTGGAGCACACCGGGCAGGACGCCCACGGCGTAGTGCCACAGGCTCACCGCCTCGGATTCCAGTGACATGTAGCGCCGGTATTGCTCGCGGAACTGGCTCGGGTCGCCGAGTGCCAACTCCCACAACGTCAGCAACAGTCCCGGCGTCCCATAGTGCTGGTCCAAGGCCTGGGCGACCTCCGGGCCGCCGAGGGTCTCGCCCTTCTCCATCTTGCCGAAGAGCGACCAGTCCCACCCCAGTACGTCGCCGAGCTGCCGCAGGCTGTCGCCCTTCTGCTGTCGCAGTAATCGCAGCTCTTCTACGTAGCGCTGACGCGGCTCCTGGCTCCGACCGGTGACCGCTCGCCTCGGTGGCATGGCGACCTCCTCCGTGGAAGGTGTGGAACTAACGGTGCGTGGCGGCGAAATACATCCTGCAGGTGGTATTCGCGCCCTTTTTCCCGGCCATTCTCGTGAAGGCCGGAATACGCACAGTAGTGGCGCTCCGGGGTCTCACGCAGGTAAACGGCAGACAGGAGTGGCACTCATGGTGAGGGAACGAAGGGCAGTGACCGACCCGATGGCCGAGGCCGAGGCGGCCTGTGAGGAGTTGGCCGCGGCGTTGCGGCGGACCGGCATCGTGCTGCCGTCGCTGATGGTCGACCCGGTGACGTACGGCTACGAACCGCCGCGCGTCCTGGTCGAGTTGGGGCGCTGCAACGTGGAGACGGCGCGCCGGCTCATCGCGGTGCTGAAGAAGGCCGCCCCGTGAGCGGGTGTGCCCCGTACGTGTCGCCGGCCTGCCATGTCGGCAGGCATCCGGCGTGTGACAAGGGCGTCCCCGCGGCGGAGACCGCCGGCGTTCCCGGCGTACGGCGCGAGACCTGTGCCTGCCGCTGCCATGAGGGCGGCGGCGGGCCCGCCCCTCACCAGCCCGCCGGGTCCTTTGTCGCCGCCGAGAACACCGTGCCGTCCGGGGCCGCCGCGTAGACCCGGCCGCGGGGGCCGTCCGTACGCGGGGCCGGGAGCGTCTCCACGAAGCCGTTGTGCCGCCCGTTCATCCGTGGCGGCGTCTGCCCCAGCATCTCGCCCGACCGGGCGTCGACCGCGAGGAGCCGGCCGTCCGCCGCGGTGAAGAAGAGCCGTCCGCCGCTCACCACCGGTGCCGAGCCGCGGCTGACCGAGGTCTCGGTGTCCCAGGTCCGCCGGCCGACGGCTTGCAGGGCGCCGCCCTCGGCCAGCAGGTACACCGAATCGCCGTCCACCACGGCGGACGCACCGTCCAGCGGCGCGGTCAGCTTGAGGCGGCGGCTGTGGCCGGTGGCCGGGTCGTAGCGGACGACGGCGGTGGTGCGGAACGAGAGCGTCGCGTCGGTGACGGTCAGGAAGAGCGCCCCGGACGAACCGGAACCGGCCACGGTCAGCGTCCCGGGCAGCCGTCGCGCCCAGCGGACCGTGCCGTCGGCCGGATCGATGGCGGTGACCTGGGTGGCCTTCCCGTCGGGGGTGGGCTCGGCCGCGTACGCGGTGTGCGGCGCGCCGAACGACGCGAAGAGCGGCAGCTGATGCCCCGGGAATCGTTTCTGCCAGCGCTGCCGGTGGGTGGCGCTGTCCAGCGCGGTGACCGTGCCGTCGGCCGCGGCCAGCAGGATGCGGTCGCCGACGACCTTGGCGCCGCCCTCGTACCCGGAGACGTCCTTGGTCCAGCGGGTGGCGCCCCGGCCGCCCGGCGACGGGTCGAGGGCCAGCAGCCGGCTGCCGTCGGAGGAGAAGACGTACAGCAGCCCGCCGGAGAGCACCGGTGCGGTCCGGGACACGGCCCATTTCGCCGCCTGCTTTCCGGTGGCGGTGGCGTCCTTGCTGCGCCACGCCACGCGGCCGGAGTCCGGGTCGAGCCGGGCGGCCAGTACGCCGGGCTGGCCGCAGAAGACGGCCCTGGAACCGGTGGTGCAGTGCGCGAGCTCGGCCTCGTGGCCCTTGGGGCGCTTGACGAGGGTGGTGTGCCACGGGCGGAAGTCGGCGTTCCCCTCGCGTGACGGATGGGTCTGGAGGGCCGGGTCCCGGCTGGTGCCGCCGAGGGAGAGGGCCTGGACGCCCGCATACGTTCCGGCTCCGGTCACGACGAGGGCGAGCGCGGCCCAGAGGGGCCAGCGGCGACGGGCGCGGAGGCGCGAGCGCGCGGGGGAGGGGTGGGAGCGCGAGGAGTGGGCGCTGGGGGAGTGGGTGCGGGTGGGGCGGTGGGGTGCGGCAGGGGCCGTGGGGAGGCCGGAACCAAGGTGGTCGAAACCGGGGTGGCCAGGGGACTCGGGGTGTCCGGGGGCGTCGGGTGCGTCGGGGCCGGCGAGCGGCGCGGGGGCGCGCACATGCGTGGTCTCGGCACGCGACGGAGCGGCCTCGGCCCGTACCGGCTGCGGCGGCTCCGGCTCCGGGCGATGCGCTCCCGGTTGCGACGGCTCCGAGGAGGGCGCCCCTGGTTGCGGCGGTTCCGGGCAGGGCGACCCTGATTGCGGCGGCTCCGAGCGGTGCGCTCCTGGCTGCCGCTGCTCCGGAATCCGCGCGGCAGACAGCGCCGGGTCGGGCAGCGCGCCGCCCGGCAGCGCGGCGTCGGGCAGTGCGTGGCCCGCGACCGCCTCGCCCGCTACCGGGGCGCCGTGGAACTCCACCTTGCCCGCCTCGGCGCCACCCCGCAGCAGATCGCCGATCGGCACATCAGGGCGGGGCACGTCCGTCCGCAGCAGCTCCATCAGCGCGTCCGGAGTCGGCCGGTCCGCCGGGTCCTTCGCCAGGCAGCTCTCCACCAGGGGCACCAACTCCTCGGGCACACCCGTCAGATCGGCCTCGTCGTGCACCACCTGATAGGCGACGAGATACGGGCTCTCCGAGTCGAACGGGCCGCGTCCGGTGGCGGCGTGCACCAGCACCGACCCCAGCGCGAACACATCCGCCGCCGGACCCACCTCACGCGGCCGCTGGAACTGTTCGGGCGCCATGAAGGGCGGGGTGCCGATCAACTTGCCGGTCTCGGTGCGCATTTCACTGTCCGAGGGCCGCGAAATGCCGAAGTCGATGACTTTCGGCCCATCTGTGGCCAGCAGCACATTTCCGGGCTTCAGATCGCGGTGCACCACCCCGGCGCGATGGATGTCGCGCAGCGCCTCGGCGAGCCCCGAGGCCAGCTGCCGCACCTCGCCGACCGCCAGCGAACCGTTCCGCTTCACATGATCGGAGAGCGTCGGGCCGGGGATGTGGAGGGTCGCCATCCAGGGCCGTTCGGCGTCCGGGTCGGCATCCACGACGGGCGCCGTGAAGGCCCCGCTGACCCGCCGCGCGGCCGCCACCTCCTGCCGGAACCGCCCCCGGAACTCCGGGTCCTGGGCGAATTCGGCATGGATGACCTTCACCGCGAGCAGCAGCCCGGAGGACGAGCGCGCCAGATGGACCACGCCCATTCCGCCGGAGCCGAGCCGAGCCTCCAGGCGGTATTGGCCGGCGTATTCCGGATGCTCCGCTTCCGGATTGATGCCGGAATCGCGCAGCGATGGCATGGTTCCACCCCCGTGTCATTACCCGTGCCATTCGGTCGCAAGTGCGACGCGCGGAGCCTAGTCGATGGCGCGTACGAGATGAATGAGGCTTGCTAGCGTGCGCGCTGTGGAACCGCGCCGAGCGGCTTCACGTGTTGCTCCACGAGCAACTCCGCGCATGGCGTGTGAAGTCCCGCACGAGCGGCTCCACGAGCCATGTCGCCACCATCGCCAACGGGGGAGAACGAAATGACCACACAGGACCATCAGGGCGCCGTGGAAGCGGCCGACGGCCAGACGCTCGCCGCCGCGGCGGGCGGTCTCACCTATCCCGTCGCGCCCGGCTACCGCGTCAAGGTCCGCAAGGGCCCCGGCACCGACTACCCGGTCGTCCGCCAGCTCGCCGAGGGTGCCACCGTCCAGATCCGCTGCCAGCAGCACGGCGAGAAGGTCAGCGGCCCGTACGGCACCTCGAACATCTGGGACAACATCGCGCCCGGCCAGTACATCTCCGACACCTACGTCCGCACCGGCAGCAGCGGCATGGTCGCACCACGCTGCACGACCTGAGCCCCAGCGCCACCGGCCACGGTCCCGGAACGCCGCAGCACCAAGACCGACGGGCAACCGGGCAACGCCCAGGCCTGCCGGGTGACCGAGCAACGTCGGGCGTGCCAGGCGACCGGGCCTGCCGCGGATCGCCAGGTGACCCGGCCAGCCATGGATCGCCGAGTGACCGGGCCCGCCGGGGATAATCGATGTCATGAGCGATGAGCAGCGGTCCTCGGGGAGCCCGGAGCCGGTCGGCGCCGCGTCCGGCGGTCCCGAGCCGGAGGCGATCCGGTTCTTCGGCACCACCTGGCTCCACCACGACGGCGGCTACGGCCTGCGCCGGGCCGGCGTCGCGGTGGGCTCACTCGTGCTCGCCACAGCGGGCGCGGCCGTGCTGCGCTTCGCGTTCCAGGGCCTGGAGATCGCCGACGTCGGCCCGTTCGTCGGCATCCTCGTCGTCGCCGGCTTCGCCATCTGCAGCGCCCTGGCCTTCCGCCGCACCTGGGACGGCTTCGTACGACGCCCCGACCCGGCAGCCGGGAGCGCGGATGACAAGTCCGGGCAGAGCCTGATGTTCATCGGCTTCATCGGCTCACTGCTCGCCTACTTCTGCCGCAGCCTCGTCGAGGCCCCCGGCGAGAAGCTGCGCCGCACCGAGTACACCACCGCCCGCGAACGCCACGAGCGCCGCCGCGGCAACCGCACCGGCAACCCCGCCGCAAGAAAGCCCCGGCCGAAGAAGCGCCGCTGAACGGCTCGGTGGGCAGCGCACCCACCCGGTGAGGCACCCCGTTGGGGGCGGCGCCGTAACGGCGATCCGTATGACGGGACAGCGGCCCACGGACGGCGGTCGGAGGGGATGCCCGGTGAGCCGCCCGCAGGACCCGGAGCGAACAACGGGGCTCCCAACCTCCGGGACCAGGACCGCCCGCGCCGATGGGGGCACCTCCCGGCCGAAGGCTGGGGGAGGCTTACCGGGCGTCCCCTCCGACCCACCACCCACCACCCGTAGGCGCACGCGGCCCAGCCACCGGCAACCGCACACCCACCGGCAAACCGCCCACCCACCCCACCCCCATCGGGCAAGATGACCCGCATGCCACAAAACCCCCAGCAGTATCAACTCACCCCGAAATCAACGCCGTTGCCCTCCAGCGAGCCGCCCCGGCACGCCACCCTCGCCCGAGCCTTCGACGCGGTGGCCGCCCAGTACGCCGCCGCCCGCCCCGGCTACCCACCAGCGCTCTTCGACGCGATCGAGGAGCTGGCCGGCCGCCCCCTGACGGGAGCGCGGGTGCTGGACGTAGGGGCCGGCACCGGCATCGCGACCGGACTGCTGGCCGACCGCGGCGCGCAGGTCACCGCCGTGGAGCCGGGCGCCGCCATGACCGCCGAGCTGCACGCCGCCCACCCCGCCGTCCCCCTGGTCCGTGCCCTCGGCGACGCACTGCCGTTCCGCGACGACGCGGGCTTCGACCTCGTCGGCTACGCGCAGGCCTGGCACTGGACCGAACCGGCCCGTTCCGTGCCGGAAGCGCTGCGGGTGCTGCGCCCCGGCGGCGCACTCGCCCTCTGGTGGAACGTCCCGGACCCGGACGTCGACTGGGCCGCCGAACAGGAGGCCAGGATCGCCCGCAGCCTGCCGGAGTACCACAGCCACAGCGTCGCGCCCGAGGCCCCCGACCTGATCCGCGGCCTCGGTCTAGGCCTGCACCCCGTCTCCCGGGTGCTGCACTGGACCCGGCGGGTCCCCGTCGACACCCACCTCGCGATGCTGGGCAGCCGCTCGTACTTATCCGCCATCGGCCTGGCCGCCGCGGCCCCCGTCCTCGAGGCCGAGCGGGCGGCCCTGCGCGAGGTCTTCCCGGACGGCATCGTCGAGGAGGCCTACGCCCTCGACCTCACCGTCACCCTCCGACCGCCCGCCCCGTCCCAAGGGACGGACTGAGGGCCCCGCGCCCAACGGCCCCGCGCCCAAGACCCGCCAACCGGCAGATACAGGCCGGGCCCAGCCCCGCCTCCACCCCGGACCGCACCCCGACCGCACCCAGGTGAACCAGCGGCGCACCCGCCGCGACCGAGCCGCGCAACTCGGCCCCCACGACGCCCCCACACCGCCCCCCTCAGTCGTCCAGCTCCGGCTTCCCCTTCTCGTACAGCCACTTCTTGAACAGCGGCTCCAGGTCCACGTCCGTGCGCTCCTGGCAGAAGTCGATGAAGTCCTGTGCGTCGGCGTTGCGATAGCGGTACTTGGCGGGCCACTCGCGCAGGATCGAGAAGAAGGTCTTGTCGCCGACGGCGTTGCGCAGCTCCTGGAGGAGCATCGCGCCCCGCTCGTACACGGGGGTGCCGGTCACGTTCTTCGCCTGCCCGGGTTTGCCCGGCGGGAAGGCCCAGCGTGAGGGGTCCCGGGTGTCCTCGTAGAGCGCGTCGAACTGCTCCTGCGGGGTCTTGCCGCCCTCGCGCTCCTCCCACAGCCACTCGGCGTAGGTCGCGAAGCTCTCGTTGAGCCAGGTGTCCGCCCAGGTCTTCGGGGTCACCGAGTCGCCGAACCACTGATGGGCCATCTCGTGCACCACGGTCGCGGTGTCCGGCGCCCCCGCGTAGACCGGCTTGGTCTGGGACTCCAGGGCGATCCAGGTGATCCGCTTCGGGGTGTCGTCGACGATCGCGCCCGCGGAGGAGAAGGGGTACGGCCCGAAGAGCTTGCTCTCCCACTTCACGATCTCCGGCAGCTTCCCCAGGGCCTCCTTGCTGGCCTTGGCCTCCGCCGGGTCCACCGCCACGTACAGCGGCAGCCCCTCGGGCGTACGGGAGGTGTGGACCTCGAACCTGCCGATGCCGGCCGTCGCGAGGTAGCTGGCCATCGGCCGTCCGTTGTGCCACCGGAAGGTGGTGCGGCCCCCGGAGGTCCGCTCGGACTTCAGCTCCCCGTTGGCGACGGCGGTGTAGCCCTTCGGCACGGTGATCGTGAAGTCGTAGGTGGCCTTGTCCCGGGGGTGGTTGTTGCCCGGGAACCACGTCATCGATCCGGCGGGCTCACCGGCGACGAACGCCCCGTCGCGGGTCTTGACCCAGCCCTCCGTCGAATGGTCCGGGTCCTTCATCTCCTGCGGCGTGCCCTGGTAGGCGACGCGGGTACGGAACTCCGCGCCCTTCCCGATCCCTTCGGCGGGCCGGACGATCAGCTTGTGGCCCTTACGGGAGAACTCCGCGTCCTCGCCGTCGACCTGCACCTTCGTCACCCGAAGGCCCTGCAGGTCGAGCTGGAAGGACCGCAGGTCGGTGCGCGCCTCGGAGGTGATCTCGGCGGTCGCGTCCAGGTGCCGCTTCCTGACGTCGTAGTCGAGGTCGAGACCGTAATGGCGCACCTGGTAGCCGCCGTTGCCGAGCGAGGGGAAGAGAGGGTCGCCCACCCCGCCGCTGCCCGCCGTCCCCCGCACACCACTGCTGGTGCAGGAGGAGAGCAGCAGAGCGACGGAGAGGGCGGCGGTCGCACCGCAACTGCGAAGGGGCCGGCGGTTCACAGCACTCCCGGGGTCGGCGGACATCAGCGTCCCGACCCTACGGTCATTTCCGCTCCCGCACCGGCCCTTCGCACACGGTGTCCTAGGGGGCGACGGACGGAGCCTCCTGCCGCGCGGTGCCGTCCGGGCCCCGGCGCTGTTCCTCCCAGGCCCCGAGCGCGGCCGCACAGGCATGGTCGAGATGCCGCAGCCCGGTCAGGTCCAGTTCGACGTCACGGTCCTTGGGCAGCGCCTCCAACTGGTCGAGCAGCTTGGGCAGCCGGAGGAAGGTGGCGTTGCCGAGGGCCCGTACGCGGATCGGCCGCCGCGGCCGTGAACCGGCCGCCGCGGTGTCGCCCGCCGGGTCGTCCAGCCCGACGATCTCCAGGTGGACGTGCGAGGTCTCCCACGCCGACTTGGCGACCGCCATCAGCAGTCCCAGCAGCACCCCCTCGAACATGTTGGTGGCCACGATCGCCACCGCCGTCGCGGCGAGCACCACGGCCTCGCCCCGGTGCTCCCGCCACAGCGGACGCCACTGCTTCACCGGGAGCAGCCTGACGCCCGCATGCACCAGTACGCCGGCCAGCGCCGCGAGCGGCACCACGCCCAGCGCCGCCGGGAACGCCGCCGCGAAGACCAGCAGCCAGACGCCGTGCAGTACCCGCGAGGCCTTGGTCCGGGCTCCGGCCTGCACATTCGCGGCGCTGCGGACGATCACCGCGGTCATCGGCAGCGCGCCGAGCAGCCCGCAGACCGTGTTGCCCGCGCCCTGCGCCATCAGCTCCTTGTCGTAGTCGGTCTTCGGCCCGTCGTGCAGCCGGTCCACCGCGGCCGCGCTGAACAGCGACTCCGCCGAGGCGATCAGGGTGAACGCCAGCACCGTGCCCAGTGCACCGGCCAGCGCCCCCGCCTCCGTCAGCCGCGCGAAGTCCGCGCCGCCCGGTGGCTGGACGACCTCCAGCAGGCCCGACACTTCTACCCGGGCCACCGGCAGATCCAGCACGAACACCACGACCGTGGCCAGGGCCACCGCCACCAGCGGCGCCGGCAGCACCCGCGCCGCCCGCCGCCACTTCGGCCACGCCACCAGCAGCACGATGGTCCCCGCACCGACCGCCAGCGCGGTCAGCGCGCCGCCCGACCCGGCGGTGTCCACGGCGAGTTCCGGCAGCCCGCCCAGGTTCGCCGGCCCGTTGCCCGGCGCGCGGGCGTCCACCAGGGCGTACAACTGCCCGGCGATCAGCACCAGTCCGATGCCCGCGAGCATGCCCTGGACGACCGCCACGGAGATGGCCCGGAACCAGCGCCCCAGCCGGAGCGCCCCCATGGCCAGCTGCAGCACCCCGGCGATCAGCACCAGCGCACCCAGCGTGCCGAGCCCGTACTCCTGCACGGCCTCGTAGACGAGCACGGTCAGCCCGGCGGCCGGACCGCTGACCTGCAGGCTGCTGCCCGGCAGTAATCCGGTGAGCAGCCCGCCCACGATCCCGGTGATCAGCCCGAGTTCGGCCGGTACCCCGGAGGCGACGGCCACCCCGACACACAGCGGGACGGCGACGAGAAAGACGACCAGCGAGGAGGTGAAGTCGGCGCGCCAGTCCGACAGCGCCTGCCGTGAGGGTATGGACGGCCGGGAGGAGTGTTGCCGGGCAGTACGGAACCTACGCATGGGGATGCCTCCAGCGGTGCGAGATGCGGTGGCGCACGGGTGCGCACGGATACGCACGAGCGGACGCGGAGCGGTACCGGGAGCCGGCGGCGATCCGCCGCACGGGGTGCTGCGATCGCCGGCTGCCGTGCACTGCCGCGCGGTGCGCGCCATGAGGAAAGGACGGCTGGAACCGTCGGATGCGCGGGCCGGGGGAGGCCCTTGGGGGCAGCTCTCAGCTCTCAGCAGCGGAAGACGAGGTGCTGGACGGGTAGTTCACCGGATCTCGACAGGGGTACGGCCTGCCGGCCGGTCAGCGGGGCGGCCAGCGGCAGCCGGCTCCTGCTCCGTACGGGGGCGGCGGTCGAGACGGTGGTGGCCGGTGGCGCCGGTGCGGACACCGAGGCCGTGGACCGCCCGTCGCGGCGCGGCGGGCAGCGGTCGCCGCCGGATTCCGGGTTCTCGGAGGGGTCCGACGTCCAGTCGGGGGCCGGGGGAGCGGTACGGCCGGTGCCGTTGGCGGGCGGGGCGGCCGTGAGGCGTTCCCCGTACACGCCCTCCGCGCCCATGGGCAAGGCCAGCAGGACGGCCATGACGATCAACAGGAGCCGGCCGAGGCCGCGGACCCTGGTCTTCGCCATCGTCGCCCCTTCCGGCGCGCCTGGACAGGTCATCCCATTGTGTCCAAGCGGACATGCAGGACCGCAAGTCGGTTTGTAACCA
The DNA here is from genome assembly GCF_053597915.1 of Streptomyces sp. NPDC001219. Taxonomy (NCBI): domain Bacteria; kingdom Bacillati; phylum Actinomycetota; class Actinomycetes; order Kitasatosporales; family Streptomycetaceae; genus Streptomyces; species Streptomyces sp. NPDC001219. The sequence continues at coordinate 14,542 of NZ_JBSFJF010000109.1, forward strand.
CCCTGTAAACGCGGAGTTATCGACCAAGAACGGCCGGTTTCTTTCACTACGGCGCCCGCCGGTGCACGCAGATCCCCACCACGCGCCTCTTCCGCACCACACCTGTCCGGATCACCACCCCCATGGCCCAACCGCCCCGCCCCGCGGCCCGTTCCCTTCCCGTCCTGTTAGCGGCCTTGACGTCCGTCCCGCCCCGGAGGATTATTCATCGCATGATGAATAATGGCGGTGACCCCGCCGTCCACGCCCGTGGTCTCACCGTCACCCGAGGCGGCCGCACCGTCCTCGACGCCCTCGCCTTCGACGTGCCCCGCGGCCAGGTCACCGGCCTGCTCGGCCCGTCCGGCTGCGGCAAGTCCACCCTCCTGCGCGCCCTCGTCGGCACCCAGGCCAAGGTCACCGGAACCCTCGACGTCCTCGGCCACCCCGCCGGCGACCCCCGGCTGCGCCCCCGCATCGGCTACGTCACCCAGGACCCGTCCGTCTACGACGACCTCACGGTCCACCAGAACCTCGACTACTTCGCCGCCGTCCTGCACCCCGGCCGCTCCGCCCGCGCCCTGCGCCGCGAACGCGTCACCCGCGCCCTCCAGGACGTCGACCTCACCGGCCACGCCGACGCCCTCGCCGGCGCCCTCTCCGGCGGCCAGCGCAGCCGGGTCTCCCTCGCGGTGGCCCTCCTCGGCACCCCGGAACTCCTCGTCCTCGACGAGCCCACCGTCGGCCTGGACCCCGTCCTCCGCCGCGACCTGTGGCACCTCTTCCACACCCTCGCCGCCGACCGCGGCGCCACCCTCCTCATCTCCTCGCACGTCATGGACGAGGCCGAACGCTGCCACCGGCTGCTCCTGATGCGCGACGGCCGCCTCCTCGCCGAGGACACCCCCGACGCCCTCCGCGACCGCACCGGCTCCGCCACCGTCGAGGCCGCCTTCCTCCACCTCGTCGACCAGGCCACGGCCGCCACCCGGCCCCCGCGCCCCAGCACCCCCCAGGAGTCCGCGCGATGACCACCGCACCCCGCACCGCGGCCCCCGCCACCACGCCCTTCTCCCTCTCCCGCACCCTGGCCACCGCCGCCCGCGTCCTGCGCCAGCTGCGCCACGACCCGCGCACCATCGCGCTGATGCTCGTCGTCCCCTGCGCGATGATCGCCCTGCTGCGCTACGTCTTCGACGACCGCCCGGCCACCTTCGACGGCATCGGCGCCTCCCTGCTCGGCATCTTCCCGATGATCACGATGTTCCTGGTGACCTCCATCGCCACCCTCCGCGAACGCACCTCGGGCACCCTGGAACGCCTGCTCGCCATGCCCCTCGGCAAGGCCGAACTGATCGGCGGCTACGCCCTCGCCTTCGGCCTGCTCGCCCTCGTGCAGTCCGCCCTCGCCACCGGCCTGTCCGTCTGGCTCCTCGGCCTCGACGTCACCGGCTCGCCCTGGCTGCTCCTCCTGGTGGCCGTCCTCGACGCCCTCCTCGGCACCGCCCTCGGCCTGTTCGTCTCGGCCTTCGCCGCCTCCGAATTCCAGGCCGTCCAGTTCATGCCCGCCGTCCTGATGCCCCAGCTGCTGCTCTGCGGCCTGTTCACCCCGCGCGACACCATGCAGCCGGCCCTGGAGGCGCTCTCCGACGCCCTCCCGATGTCCTACGCCGTCGACGGGATGAACCAGGTCCTCCACCACCCCGACCTCACCGGCGACTTCCTCCGCGACACGATCGTCGTCACCGCCTGCGCCCTCCTCGTCCTCGCCCTCGGCGCCGCCACCCTCCGCCGCCGCACGACGTGACGCGGTGCGCCGCCGCTGCGGGGCGGCCGACCCCGGACCGGAACCCCCACGGTGCGAGGATGGCCGGGAAACGCCCAGCGCAGCGGAAAGGTGAACCCGCACGATGACCCAGAAGGTCGCAGTACTCGGCACCGGCAAGATCGGCGAAGCCCTGCTCAGCGGAATGATCCGGGGCGGCTGGGCCCCCTCCGACCTCCTCGTCACCGCCCGCCGCCCGGAACGCGCCGCCCAGCTCCACGAGCGCTACGGCGTCCAGGCGGTGAGCAACGCCGAGGCCGCCGAGGCCGCCGACACCCTCATCCTCACCGTCAAGCCCCAGGACATGGGCACCCTCCTGCGCGAGCTGGCCCCGCACCTCCCCGCCGGCCGCCTGGTCATCAGCGGCGCCGCCGGCATCCCCACCTCCTACTTCGAGGAGCACCTGGCCGCCGGCACCCCCGTCGTCCGGGTCATGACGAACACCCCCGCCCTCGTCGACGAGGCGATGTCCGTCATCTCCGCCGGCACCCACGCCACCGGCGCCCACCTCACCCGCGCCGAGGAGATCTTCTCCGGCGTCGGCAAGACCCTCCGCGTCCCGGAGTCCCAGCAGGACGCCTGCACCGCGCTCTCCGGCTCCGGCCCGGCCTACTTCTACTTCCTCGTCGAGGCCATGACCGACGCCGGCATCCTCCTCGGCCTGCCCCGCGACAAGGCCCACGACCTCATCGTCCAGGCCGCCATCGGCGCCGCCGTGATGCTCCGCGACAGCGGCGAACACCCCGTCACGCTCCGCGAGAACGTCACCTCCCCGGCCGGCACCACCATCAACGCCATCCGCGAACTCGAGAACCACGGCGTACGCGCCGCCCTCATCGCCGCCCTGGAAGCCGCCCGCGACCGCAGCCGCGAACTCGCCTCCGGCAACGGCTGACCCACAGCCTCCCCGGGGACGCGGCGGCCACCGCGCCCCCGGCAGGCCCGGTCCTCACCCCGCGGGCAGCAGCCCCACCGCCTCGAACGCCGCGTCCACCCGCGGCCGGGCGAGGGCCCGCGCCCGCTCGGCACCGCGCCGCAGCACCGCGTCCACGGCCGACGGATCGGCGGCCAGCTCCGCATGCCGCTCCCGCACCGGCCGCAGCGTCTCCACCACGGCCTCCGCCACGTCCTTCTTCAGCGCGCCGTACGAGTCGTACTCCTCGGCCAGCCGCCGCGGATCGCCGCCCGCACACGCCGCCAGCACATTCAGCAGATTCGCCACCCCGGGCCGCTGCTCCGGGTCGTACACGACATCCCGCTCGGTGTCCGTCACCGCCCGCAGCACCTTCTTCCGCACCACGTCCGGCTCGTCCAGCAGATAGACGACCCCCGCCGTCCGGGCACCCGACTTCCCCATCTTCGACGTCGGCTCCTGCAGATCCATCACCCGCGCCGCCACCACCGGCAGCGTCGTCCGCGGCACCACGAACGTCGCCCCGTAGCGCTGGTTGAACCGCACCGCCAGATCCCGCGTCAGCTCCACATGCTGCGCCTGGTCCTCCCCGACCGGCACCTCATGCGTCCCGTACGCCAGGATGTCCGCCGCCATCAGCGCCGGATACGTCAGCAACGACAACCGCACACTCCCGCCGCGCGCCTGCTCACGGGCGGCCTTCTCCTTGTACTGGATCATGCGCCGCATCTCCCCGTCGGAGGCCGTGCACTCCATCAGGTACGACAGCCGCAGATGCTCGGCCACATGGCTCTGCACGAACACCGTGCAGAGTTCCGGTTCCAGCCCCGAGGCCAGCAGCAGCGTCGCCGCCTGCCGGCTGAGCCGCCGCACCCGCGCCGGATCGTGCTCCACGGTCAGCGCGTGCAGATCCACCACACAGAACAGCGCGTCCGCCCGGTGCTGGTCCTCCGCCGCCCACCGCCGCACCGCCCCGAGGTAGTTCCCCAGCGTCAGATGCCCCGTCGGCTGCACCCCACTGAAGATCCGCGTCCGCGCGTCCGTCGTCATCGCCATCTCGTCCGTCCTTCTCTCCCGCACTCCCCAAGGAGTGCGCGTCGAGACCGCCGACCTCACCGGCCGGCTACGAGAGGGAGATACGCAAACGGCCGCCGAAGCGGCGGCCGTGGTCCTGCATGCGCTGTGGTCGGCCGCCGTCAGGCGAGCCACCACTGCTGTACGAGCGCATGCGTAGTCATGGGCCCAAAGTACCCCCACAACCCGTGCCTGGCACGGGTTTGAACAACCCCAACCCCTCGTGTAGTGTCCTCCGAGTTGCCACGGAGCCGACGGCCCCGGGCAGCCATCCCGCCGCTTCGCGGCACACCACTACTGCACGGCCCCTCACCGGGAACGATTTCGG